>DASQUF010000431.1:0-2632 GCA_035641435.1 Propionibacteriaceae bacterium
AATCTCCAACCGCGCAGCAACACGCATACACCATCATCTCAGAACCCAAACCGTATGTAAAGGAACTTAGCTAACGCGACACTAGTTACTTCGACCTGAAGAACCCGCCTATGTGGTGAGCAGCCGGCGGGCGCTGGGCGCGAGCCCCAGTCCGGAGGTGTTGATCTTTACTCCGGTGGCTGGTTAGGCGGCTAGGGCGCTGATCTTGACCAGGTTGTGGGCCAGCATGCCGTGTCCGGCCCAGATCCTGGCGCCTTCAGTGCTGTCGATGCGGGTGCGGTCCCAGCCGTATCCTCGTTTGAGGATGCTGATCCGGCCTTCGCTTCCGGTTCGCCATTTGACGGTTCGCCGGAACGCTGGTCGGTGTTCTGCGGCCTGTCGGGCCTTGCCGGGTTTGCCTTTGCGGGGGATGACGACGCTGCGGACACCCAGCTCGTGCAGGTCTTCCTCGACGCTGTTCTCGCCGTAGCCGCGGTCGGCGGTGACGGTGCGTGGTCTGCGGCCGGCGCGGTTGATGACCCGCTTGACGGCCGGGGCGAGCCGCGGCGCGTCGGGGGGGTTGCCCGGTTCGACGGTGTGGTCGAGCACGACGCCGTCGTCGTTGTCCACGACCTGGGCCTTATAGCCGAACTCGATCGGTTTGCCGAGCCGGCCCTTGGCGATCGGCCGGGCGTGCGGGTCGTGCAGGCTGACCCGGCGCCGGGCCCCGTCCGGGACGATGCCGCTGAGCCGCTGCCGGGTCTGCGCGGCAATTCGCCGGGTAGCGTCCAGTAGCTCGGTCAGGTCGTTGACCGCGCGGGCGAGCCGGCCGCACCGCCCGCCTGCCGCCGGGTCGTGCCCACCGCAGGCGCGCAGCTGGGCGGCCTTGGCCCGCGCCCGGCGCAGCGCCCGCCTAGCGTTTGCCAGCAGCCGCCGCGCGTCCGCCGCGGCGGTCTCGGCCAGCTCGGCCAGCTCACCGGTGATCCGGCGGACCGCGGCCTGCGCCTCATCCCGGCCGGCCGCGGTGCGCAGCCTCAGTTTCGACCCGATCTGGTGCGCCCGCTTGGCGGCCGAGCGGGACCGGTCCCGCACCCTGGTGCGGGTGCCGCCACCGGCGGCCTGAATCCTGCGCCCGGTCGCCGCGATCCGCCGCACCGCCTTGGCCAGCAGACTCGAGTCGGTCGGGTAGCGCACGTTCGCCGGCAGCACCGTGGTGTCCGCCCGCAGCCGGGTGGTGCGCAGCAGCTTCGCCTCCGCCGCCTTCGCCAGCAACGCCTCGTTCAGCCCATCGACGGCGGCCGTACCGCAACGAGTGGTCAGCCTCATCAACGTGGTCGGATGCGGCACCGTGCCGTCCAGCGGGATCCGGCAGAACCGCCGCCACGCGATCGAATCGGCCACCTCCCGACACAACGACTCGTACCCCAGCCCATACCGGAACTTGAGGAACATCATCCGCAAGTAGGTCTCCATCGGCGTGGATGGCCGACCAATCCGCGGGTCGAAGAACGACACGAACGGCGCGAAGAACGCCGGATCATCCAGCAACCCATCGACGCGGGCGAGCTCTCCGGGCAACACCAGCAGCTCGTCCGGGAGCATCGACTCCCACAGCGACACCTGATCGCCTACGGTACGAAACACGATGGCCTCGACCCCTTCTATCCCAAGGGTTCGAGGCCATCCTCTCGATCAACCACCACCGCTACAGGGACCGCCGCGCCGCGGGTTTTTCAGGTCGAAGTAGCTAGACCGATCCGGTGGCGCCGCTCATCAGGCTGCACCGCGGACACCGGATCACACACGGTAACCCCCCGGTCGTCGGGCTCGAACGTGCAGCCGGCTTCGAGCGCCTGGCGTAGTCTCAGCCGCCCCCGATGGATTCGGATCTTGGTCGTTGCCACCGTCAGCCCTAGCATCTGCGCGATTTCGCGGTTCGAGAGGCCGTGGGCGTCATGGAGGAGGATTACCGAGCGGAAGTCGTCGGGAAGGTCGTCGACGAATCCCTGCACGCATTCGCTCATCTCCGACTGTTCGACGCGACGGTCTACGCGCGCCGCGGGGTCGGGGATTTCCCCGACCAGTTCGGCTTCGTCACGGTCCTGCCTGCCTGTGTACGCGAGCCGCCGTCGGCCCTCGGCCCGAACCCAGTCGATGAAGACGTTGGTGGCCAGCCGATACAGCCACGGCACGAGCGCCGCGCGGTCTCGCAGCGATCCGAGTCCTCGCAGCGCCCGGAGGAATGTCTCCTGCGTCAGGTCCTCGGCCACCTCGGGATCCCTGGCCATGCTCAGCACATACCGGTAGATCCGGGGCCGGTGCTCCAGAACGACCTGGCCCAGATCGAGGTCAACCCGCCCGCCCACAGCGTTCATGGGAGCCTCCCTTCGGCTCCTGACGACGTGCCCCAAAGGTCCGATGGGCTCAGGCACCAAGTTACGCTCCCGCCCAGGGAAGCCGCGCCTGCCAAAAGGCCCTCCGAGGCTGGGACCATTGGCCCTAGAAATCCGCGCACGTGCCGTGGTCAGCGCCCGGGCATCGTTCCTGAGGGCCCTATGACGCGCGTGCCTTTCTGCCGAACGGTTTCGGTCCTCGAGGGCATCCGCTCCAGTCGTCGCGAGAACAGGATTTGGGGCCACAGGAACACGGCGGG
>DASQUF010000432.1:0-4667 GCA_035641435.1 Propionibacteriaceae bacterium
GAAGTCGGCCGCCTGGCAGTACATGATCACGCCGATGTTGACGAACTCGCCGCGGTCGATTCGGGGCACCGCCCGGAGCACGGCGTACTGGAACGCCACGGCCGCGCCGGTCACGGCAGCCACCGGTCGGCGGCGGCCAGCCGGGCCAGCAGGTGGTCCACGTAGGCCGCCCGGGCTGACGCCGCGTCCGGCGGGGCCTGCGGGTCGGGCCGGGTCGGGTCCGGCAGCAGCCAGGCGTCGGGCACCTGCGCGAGGATCACCGCCAGCCGCTCCAGGTTGACCCGCCCGCTCAGCTCGGCGTGCACCGTCCGCGGGTCGCCGCGACCGGTCAGCACATGGTCACCCCACTGGTAGGCGCCGGCGGCGAACCGCTCCGGCGCGCCCCAGGCGTGGTGGAAGCGCAGGCAGGCCCCGTGGTCGATGGCCCACAGCCGGCGGTGCCAGATCAGCAGGTTGGTGTTGCGAGCGCTGCGGTCGACGTTGGCCACGAACCCGTCCAGCCACAGCACCCGGGACGCCTCGTCCCGTGGCACGGTGAAGGAGCGGTCGTAGCCCACGGCCCCGGGCAGGAAGTCGATGCCCAGGTTGAGCCCCGCGCTGGTGGTGACCAGCTCCTGGACCTCCTCGTCCGGCTCCCGACGCCCGATCTCTCGATGCACCTCGACCAGAGCGAGGTCGGGGATGGCGATCCCGAGCGCCCGGCCCAGCTCCCCGACCACGATCTCGGCGACCAGCGCCTTGGGCCCCTGTCCGGCGCCGGTGAACTTCACCACGTACGTGCCCAGGTCGTCGGCCTCCATCAGCCCGGGCAGGGAGCCGCCCTCCCGCAGCGGGGTAAGGTACGCCGTTGCGGAGATCCGGGGCAGCACCCCAGCAGGCTAGCGGCGGTTTGACCGGCCTTGCGCCGCCCACGTAATCTAGATCCTCGGTGCGCGCTCACGTGTGCATCTGTCCTGCGCCAGCTCGGCCGCAGATCGACAAACACCGCGAAGAGAGTGGACCAGACGTGTACGCGATCGTGCGCAGTGGCGGCCGCCAGCACAAGGTCGCCGTTGGCGACGTGCTCGAGATCGACCGGATCGACGGCTTGGCCGGGACGAGTGTCAGCCTGACCCCGTTGCTCCTGGTGGATGGCGAGACCGTCACCTCCGACCAGTCCGCCCTCGGCAGCGCCTCGGTCACCGCTGAGGTGCTGGCCGAGACCAAGGGCCCCAAGATCAGGATCTTCAAGTACAAGAACAAGACCGGCTACCGGAGGCGCCAGGGTCACCGCCAGCGGTACACCCAGGTCAAGGTCACCGGGATCGAGAGCTGAGGTAAGGCGAGATGGCACACAAGAAGGGCGCTTCCTCCACCCGGAACGGGCGCGACTCCAACTCCCAGCGGCTCGGCGTGAAGCGGTTCGGCGGACAGCAGGTGAACGCCGGCGAGATCATCGTCCGGCAGCGCGGCACCCACTTCCATCCCGGGAACGGGGTCGGCCGGGGTGGCGACGACACCCTGTTCGCCCTGGTCGAGGGCAAGGTGGAGTTCGGCACCAAGCGCGGTCGTCGTGTCGTCAACGTGACCCCAGCCGCCGAGGCCGCCGCCTCGGTCTGAAGTTCGTTCACATCTTCGGAAAGGGTGGCCCGGTCTGCGGGCCACCCTTTCCTGATTTCGGGCCGATGCGGCGGTTTCGCAGGTATACCCGCGAAACTGGCACTGCACCCAGCAAGTTGCGCGGGCATTGTGCGAGTTTCCCGGGTATACCCGGGAAACTGGCGAGGGCGGTAGCCCGAGTCAGCCCAAGCCGAGAGCCGAAAGGAGGGCGTACGCCATGGCGATCCCGAGCTTCGTCGACCGGGTCACCCTGCACGCGTACGGCGGCAACGGCGGCCACGGCTGCGCCTCCGTCCACCGGGAGAAGTTCAAGCCGCTGGGCGGGCCGGACGGCGGCAACGGTGGGGACGGCGGCTCGGTCATTCTGCGGGTCGACCCGAACCTGACCACGCTGGTGGATTACCACCGGCAGTCGCACCGGCGGGCGACGAACGGGCAGCCGGGCCGCGGCGACCACCAGAACGGCGCCCGGGGTGAGGACGTGGTGCTGCCGGTGCCCGAGGGCACGGTGGTCACCGACGAGACCACGGGCGAGGAGCTCGCCGACCTGACCGGGACCGGGACCGAGGTTGTGGTGGCCATGGGTGGCCGCGGCGGCCTGGGCAACGCCGCCCTGGCCTCCAACACCCGCAAGGCCCCCGGCTTCGCCCTGCTGGGCACCGAGGGCGAGACCCGGACCATCACCCTGGAGCTCAAGGTGGTGGCCGACGTCGGCCTGGTCGGCTTTCCCAGCGCGGGCAAGTCGTCCCTCGTCGCGGCCATCTCGCGGGCCCGGCCCAAGATCGCGGACTACCCGTTCACCACTCTGGTTCCGAACCTCGGTGTGGTGGTCGCCGGGGACGTGACCTACACCGTCGCCGACGTCCCGGGTCTGATCGAGGGAGCGAGTGAGGGCCGGGGGCTGGGCTTCGACTTCCTCCGGCACATCGAGCGCTGCGCGGCGCTGGTGCACGTGATCGACTGCGCGACGTACCTGCCCGGCCGGGACCCGGTCAGCGACCTCGAGGTGATCGAGGCCGAGCTCACGGCGCACGGCGGGCTGGAGGACCGGCCGCGGGTGATCGCCCTGAACAAGGTCGACGTGCCCGATGCCGCCGAGCTCGCCGAGCTCGCGGCCAGCGAGCTGAGTGGCCGGGGCTGGCCCGTTTTCCGGATCTCCACCAAGACCGGCGAGGGCCTGCCGGCCCTGACCTTCGCGCTGGCGGAGCTGGTGGCTGCCCGCCGTGCTGCGGCGCCGCCGCCCGCCCCGCCGCGAATCGTCCTCCGGCCGGAGCCGGTGTCCGGGCAGGCCGACTTCACCGTCGCCCAGGAAGGCGAGGTCTGGCGCGTACGCGGGGCCAAGCCGGAGCGCTGGGTGGCGCAGACCGACTTCGGCAACGCCGAGGCCGTCGGCTACCTGGCCGACCGGTTGAACCGCATCGGCATCGAGGACCGGCTGCTGGAGCTGGGCGCCCGGGCCGGGGACGCGGTGGCCATCGGCGGGGCGGACGCAGTGGTGTTCGACTTCGCGCCGCAGGTCGAGATCGGCGGGGAGATCCTCAGCCGTCGCGGCGAGGACTCCCGGTTCGAGGAGCTGCGTCCGGCCGCGCAGCGGCGGCGGGAGCGGGACCGGGCGTACCACGCAGAGGACGAGGAGCTCGTGGACGAGGCGGCCGACCCCTCGGACGAAGTCCGACCGTCGAACCGCCCGACGAAGGAGGGCTTGGTTTGACGGAACAACCCAACGTCAGCGCGTGCGCTGTCCATGCTTCTGGGTCGCGGAGCGACCGTGCGTGACGTGATCGCGACCGCGCACCGGGTTGTGGTCAAGGTGGGCTCCTCCTCGCTCACGACCACCGCGGGCGGCATCGACCCGGGCCGGATCGAGACCCTGGTCCGCGCCCTGGCCGAGGTCCGGCAACAGGGCCGGGAGGTCGTGCTGGTCTCCTCCGGCGCGATCGCTGCCGGGCTGGCGCCGCTGACCCTCAAGGCCCGGCCGCAGGACCTCGCGACCCAGCAGGCCGCCGCCTCGGTCGGCCAGGGCCTGTTGATGGGCTATTACACCCAGCTGTTCGCCGGTCATGCGATCGGCGTCGGCCAGGTGCTGCTGACCGTGGACGACGTCACGCGGCACAGCCACTACCGCAACGCCTACCGCACCTTCGGCCGGCTGCTGGAGCTCGGCGTCCTCCCGATCGTCAACGAGAACGACACCGTGGCCACCCACGAGATCCGCTTCGGCGACAACGACCGGCTGGCCGCCCTGGTCGCCCACCTCGTGCATGCGGACGCGCTGGTGCTGCTCAGCGACGTGGATGCGCTCTATACGACCAAGCCGAGCCGACCGGATGCGGTCAAGATCAGCGACGTACGCGGCGAGGACGACCTGGCCGGCATCGACGTGGCGTCCCGGGGCTCAGCGGTCGGCACCGGCGGCATGATCACCAAGATCGAGGCCGCCCGGATCGCCACCTCGGCCGGCATCCCGGCGCTACTGACCAGTGCCGCTCAGGTCGGACCGGCCCTGGCCGGGGAGCCGGTCGGCACGCTGTTCCATCCGACCGGAAAGCGGCGGTCCACCCGGCTGCTCTGGCTCAAGCACGCCAGCGACGCCCGCGGCGAGCTGGTCCTCGACGCCGGCGCCGTGCGTGCGCTGACCCAGCGGAACGCCTCGCTGCTACCGGCAGGGATCACCCAGGTCACCGGGCTGTTCTCCGCCGGCGAGCCGGTGAACCTGCTCGGCCCCGATGGGGCCGTCGTGGCTCGCGGACTGGTCAACTACGACTCCGAGGAGCTGCCCGGACTGCTCGGCCGGACGACCCGGGACCTGATCGCGGAGTTCGGGGCCGGTTACGACCGCGCAGTAGTGCATCGGGACGCACTGGTGGTGCTCTGATTGCACTGTCTCGATCGGGGAGCTTCCCCGAGTCAGCCGCAGATCCGTGGATCAATGGCACGTCGAGCTGCACCGCGAGCTCCACATCGAAGGTGTCGGAGATCCGCCGGCGTCTCTGGGGACAGTTTCCGGTTCACCTTCCGATCACCAGGGCGCCGGGTGTTCGCGACACATGCTGATTCCCGCGCACCTA
>DASQUF010000433.1:0-3914 GCA_035641435.1 Propionibacteriaceae bacterium
AGGTGATCCGGAAGATGGTCGAGCAGGAAGGTCACCGCCTCGTGGACCTCGGACGCTGCGATCGCGTGGTAGTCGTCGAGCACCACGATCCATTGCTTCCCCGGCTCGTGGTGGCCGGCTCGAGCGACGTCGTTGACGAGCGAGGTCATGGCTGCGGCGGCCGATGCGGCGGTCAACGAATCGAGGACTCCCGCATCGACATCGAGTCCGGCGCTCTGCAGTGCGGCCACCAGATGGGCCAAGAACCGAGCCAGGTCGTTATCGCCATCATCGAGCGACAGCCACCCGATCCGCGTGCGTCGCTGGTCGAGGTCGGCGAGCCAGTCACTGAGCAAGGTGGTCTTACCGAAGCCGGCCGGTGCGGACACGAGAGTCAGCCGGTGGCCCGCATCGAGGGTGGTGTCGAGCCGCTCGGCGACCCTAGGTCGGGCCACGAGCTGCGGGCGCGGAGCCGGCGCGAACAGCTTGGTCGCGAGAACCGCAGTCGACACCATCACCGGATGATAGAAGGCCCTCCGACTTTGCGATCCGCTTCTCCGGAGGGGGAAGGCCCCAGCGGCGGGACCTGGCTCGTGCCTCTCATCAGTAGCTCTCCACCTTTGGGGGCAGGCAGCTACAGGATCTTTCCCTGGTCAGGACGCTCGGGCGCGGTCCCCGGGTCCCGCGCCCGTTCGGTGAGCAGCGCTCGCTCCCGTTCGTTGCTCGCCAGCCGGGCGGCCCGGGCGAATTCGACCCGGGCTTCGTCGTGGCGACCAAGCCGGGCCAGCAGGTCGCCGCGCACGCTGGGCAGCAAGTGGTAGTTCCGCAGCCCCGGCAGGTCGATGAGCTGGTCGACCAGCCGGAGCCCTGTCTCCGGCCCGTAGGCCATGCTCAGCGCCACCGCCCGGTTGAGCTCGACTACCGCCGATCCGGTCTGGCGGGCCAGCTGCTCGTACAGCCCGGCTATCCGCACCCAGTCGCTCTCTGCCGTACTGGCCGCCCGGGCATGGCAACCGGCGATGGCCGCCTGCAGGGTGTACGGGCCCGGCTCGTTGGTCAGCTCTTCGGCCTGGGTGAGGATGCGTAGTCCTCGGGCGAGATGGCCCGCGTCCCATCGGGTCCGGTCCTGATCGGCCAGCAACACGGGTTCGCCATCAGCACCGACCCGGGCGGTCAGCCGTGAGGACTGCAGCTCCATCAGCGCGAGCAGCCCCCGGGTCTCGGCGTGGTCCGGCACCAGGGCGGCCAGGATGCGGCCCACTCGCAGCGCCTCGGCGCAGAGGGCCGGTCGGGCCCAGTCCGGACCGGCCGTGGCCGCATAACCCTCGTTGAACAGCAGATAGATCACCCCTAGCACGATGTCCAGCCGTTCAGCCCGCTCGGCCTCGCTGGGTTCCTCCAGCGCGGCACCGGCGCCGGCCAGGGTCTTCTTGGCCCGGACCAGTCGCTGGGCGACGGTGGACTCGGTGGTCAGGTATGCCCGGGCGATCTCCCTTGCCGTCAGCCCGGCGACCAGCCGCAGGGTGAGGGTGATCTGGGCCTCCGGCGTAAGGCTGGGGTGGCAGCAGAGGAACATCAGCCGTAGCACGTCGTCCTCGACGTGGTCGAAGGCGGCGAGGATCGTGTCCTCGTTCACCCGGTCGGACACCTCCTGCGCGACAATGCGGTACGCCCTGTCGCCGCGCTCCCGCCGGCGGAACGCATCGACGGCGCGGCGCTTGGCCGTGGCCATCAGCCAGGCCCCGGGTTTGTTGGGAATGCCGTCGGCGGGCCACTGGGCCAGGGCTGCGACCAAGGCGTCCTGGGCCAGGTCCTCGGCCAACTCGACATCGCGGACCATCCGGACCAGTCCGGCGACCAGCCGGGTGGACTCGAGTCGCCAGACGGCCTCGATCGCCTCCGCGGTGGTCTGATCGCTCACAGCTGTGATCAGACCACCGCTGGACGTTGGGTCGACGACTGGGTCAGCTCGCGCTCGGAGCTGCGTCCGCGTCGGCAAGCTGGCGAAGCTCGCAGCTGCCCGAGAAGCCGGGCCAGTGGTCGGCGTGGATCTGCATCAGCCGGCGGGCGTGCTCGATGGCCTCAGCCTTGGAGCGGACGTCGATCACCGCGTACCCACCGACCAGCTCGCGGGCCTCGGTGAAAGGGCCGTCCACCGCCTTGATTGTGCCGTCGACCAGCGACACGATCGCGCCGGCCTCGCTGGGCAACAGCCCGCCGATCTCGACCACCGTGCCGTTGCGCAGGCCCTCCTCGATGTAGGCGCCCATTGCCGTGGACAATTCCGGGGGCGGCGGCCCGAACGAGTTGGTCTCGTCGAACTTCAGCATGCCCATGAACCTCATGACGTACTCCTTATCTCGAGGTGGCGGGCCGATCGGTCGTGACCGGCCCTCACTGCTGGCGTCGTCCGAGACGCCGGCTTCTCGACATCCCGGTGACGAATTTTCTTCATTTCTCGTGTCGAGAATCGCAGGCGTCGGTCGACGCCCGGGTGAGAGCACAAACCACTTCGGAAAGGAACACGGCAATGACTGTTCTCACTTCGCCGGCCCTCACCATCACCGCAGTTTCGGCCACGGTCGGCCGACGCCGCGGCGCGCTGTTCGCCGGGGTCCTCGCCGGCCCGCTGTTCGTCACCACGGCCCTGGTACAGATTCTGACGCGCGACGGCTTTGACCTGACCCGGCACCCGATCAGCCTGCTCGCCAACGGCGACTACGGGTGGGTGCAGAGTGCCAACTTCATCGTGGCCGGGCTGCTCAGCCTGCTCTTCGCGTACGGCGTTGCTCCCCACCTCCGCGGCGGGCGAGGCGCGGTCGCCGGGCCGGTCCTGTTCACGGTGTACGGGGTGGGGCTGATCACCGGTGGGGTCTTCAAGGCCGATCCGGCCTTGGGTTTCCCGGCGGGAGCGCCTGCGGGTTACCCGGAGCAGATCAGCACCTCGAGCGTGATCCACGCCTTCGCTCCGCCGCTGGCGTTCCTCGCGCTGGTGGCGGCCTGCCTCGTGTTGGCTCGCCGGTTCGCCACCGAGGGCCACCGCGCCGCGGCGATCGTCACCGTGGTCGTCGCCGTGGTGTCTTTCGTGCTCCCGCTGCCATTCGGTCCGCTGCACAGCGTCCGGCTCTTCGTGGCCGTGGTCCTGGGCTTCGCCTGGGTCACCGCGTTCGCGGCGCGCCTCCGCTCCCGCGCCTGAGCTCGTGGTGGTCCGTTCTCCCGGCTACGGGAGGGCGGACCCACGTTGCTGCCCCAGCCGTCACTGGCCGCGCACGCCTGGCCGCAGCGTTCAGGCGTCGCGGCGCTTGAACAGGTACCAGGCGGCGATGACGATGATCGCGACGAACGCGGCGAAGACGCCACCTGAGGGCCACCGATCAAACAGGTAACCCTCGGGCGCTTCTGTGCCTGCCACCTCTTCGCCTACAGCGAGCAAGTGCTGACCGGCGGTGAACGGAAGGAACTTGACGGCCGGTCTCAGCCGGCGCCGGCCTCGGCCGGCATGCGGAGGCGCGGCGGCGGGTCGACGCGCTGACCGAACGCGAGCGTGACGTCCTTGCGTTGCTCGGCGCGTGACACTCCAATGCCGAGATTGCTCGCACCCTACGTCGTGGAAGGAACAGTGAAGGCCCACGTCAGCTCGATCCTGATCAAGCTCGACGCGCGCAACCGCGTCCGGGCCGCCATCCTTGCCTATGAGGCCGGCCTAGCATGACCAGGATCCCGGTGGCCGTGGTGACAGTGAGCCATGCGGATACTCGGCGCGGGGCTGGAGCTCACTGATTGCGAGGCTGGCTGAAGCGCAGCATGTTGCCGGAGGGATCGCGGAACGCACAGTCGCGGACGCCGTAGAACTGGTCAATCGGCTCCTGAAGCACCTCTCCGCCCGCGGCGCGGATGCGCTCGAAGGTGCCGTCGCAGTCGTCCGTCCTGAAGAT
>DASQUF010000434.1:0-8329 GCA_035641435.1 Propionibacteriaceae bacterium
AGGACGGGCTCGCCGTCGGCGCCGACCCGGGCGCGCAGTCGGGACGACTGCAGCTCCATCAGCGCGAGCAGCCCGCGAGCCTCGGCGTGACCCGGGACCAGGGCGACCAGGATCCGGCCCACCCGCAGGCCCTCGGCGCACAGCGCTGGACGGGCCCAGTCGGGACCGGTTGTCGCCGCGTACCCCTCGTTGAACAGCAGGTAGATCACGCTGAGCACCGTGCCCAGTCGCTCGGCCCGCGCCGCCTCGCTCGGCTCCTCCAGCGCGGCTCCCGCCCGTGCCAGCGTCTTCTTCGCCCGGACCAGCCGCTGAGCGACCGTGGACTCGGTGGTCAGGTACGCCCGGGCGATCTCCCGCGCCGTCAGCCCGGCGACCAGGCGCAGCGTGAGGGTGGTCTGGGCCTCCGGCGTCAGGCTCGGGTGACAGCAGACGAACATCAGCCGGAGCACGTCGTCCTCGACGTGGTCGAGGGCGGCGAGAATCGTGTCCTCGTTCACCTCGTCGGTCACCTCCTGGGCCACGGCGCGGTACGCCCGGTCGCCGCGCTCCCGCCGTCGGAACAGATCGACCGCCCGGCGCTTGGCCGTGGTCATCAGCCAGGCTCCGGGGTTGTTCGGGATGCCGTCGGACGGCCATTGGGCCAGGGCCGCGACCATGGCGTCCTGCGCGAGATCCTCGGCCAGCCCGACGTCGCGGACCATCCGGACCAGCCCGGCGATCAGCCGGGTTGACTCGAGCCGCCAGACGGCCTCGATGGTCTCCGCGGTGGCCTGATCACTCACAGCTCTGATCAGACCACCACCTCGCGCGTACCGACGGGTCAGCCCTGGTTCGGGCCCGCCTCCGGGTCGTCCAGCTGCCTGATCTCACAGCTGCCCGAGAATCCCGGCCAGTGGTCGGCGTGAATCTGCATCAGGCGGCGCGCGTCCTCGATCGCCTCCGCCTTGGAGTGCACGTCGATCACCGCGTATCCGCCGACGAGCTCACGAGCCTCGGTGAACGGACCGTCCACCGCCTTGATGGTGCCGTCGACCAGCGACACGATCGCCCCGGCCTCGCTCGGCCGCAGGCCGCCGAGCTCGACGACCTTGCCGCTGCGGAGTCCTTCCTCGATATAGACCCCCATGGCCTGTTGCAGCTCCGGCGGCGGCGGTCCGAACGAGTGGTTCTCGTCGAACTTCAGCATGGTCATGAACCTCATGACGTACTCCTTCTCTCCGTGGTGGACCGGATGGTCCCTTCACCCTCGCGTCGTCCGGGTCGTCCGAGTCTCGACATCGAGGCCGACAGAACTTTCTTGTTGGCCCTTGTCGAGAATCGCAGGCTTCGGTCGACGCCGGGGTGAGACGACAACCCCTCTAGGAAGGAACCCGCCATGACCGTTCTCACCTCGCCGACGCCGACCGTCCCGACCGCACCGCGTGTACGTCGCCAGGCCCTGCTGGCCGGCGTGGTCGCCGGTCCGCTGTTCGTCACCACCGCCGTGCTCCAGATCCTCACCCGGAACGGCTTCGACCTCACCCGGCACCCGATCAGCCTGCTGGCCAACGGTCCGTTCGGCTGGGTGCAGAGCGCCAACTTTCTCGTCGCCGGTGTACTCAGCGTGATCTTCGCGTACGCGGCCGCCCCGCAGCTGCGCGGTGGTCGGGGAGCGGTGGCCGGACCCGTGCTGCTGGCCGGGTACGGCGTCGGGCTGATCACCGCCGGTATCTTCAAAGCCGACCCGGCGATGGGCTTCCCGGCCGGCGCACCCGCCGGGTATCCCGAGCACCTCAGCACCTCCAGCGTCATCCACGGCTTCGCCCCGCCGCTGGCCTTCGGTTGCCTGGTCGCCGCCTGCTTCGTGCTGGCCGGTCGGTTCGCCCGCGACGGTCGACGGTCCGCAGCCGTCGTCACCCGAGTGGTCGCCGTGGTCTGCATCCTGCTGACCGTGCCGGTCGGTCCGCTGTTCAGCGTCCGGCTCTTCGTCAGTGTGGTCCTCGGCTTCGCGTGGGTGACGGCGTTCGCCGTAAGCCTCCACCGCCATCAGCCGAGTCTCGGTTAGGCGAGCTGGACCAGCCAGCGGTGCGTGCCCCAGCCGTACGCCGACGCCAGAGCAGCCCGCTCGCTCCGGCGAGCGAGGTCTCTCAATGGGTCGGCGTCCGGCTGGCCGGCGGCCAGCAGTCGGGCCAGAGCCTCGTCCTGCAGCGCGTCCAGCACCGTCCGCAACCCCGCCGCCTCGCCGGCCGTGCGCACAGCGTCCACGCTGACGTGCGCGGTCAGGTTCATCTCGGTCGACGGCATCGGCGGAACCTGTCGGCCGTCCCGGTAGGCGGTGAAGGATCCCTCCGCTGGTCGGTGCTCCCGGTCGTGGCCGTAGTCCACCAGCAGCAGGCCGCCACCGCGGCGTCGCACCACCGACGCCAGCGCCGCCCAGGCCCGATCCCGGGTCGAACCGATCTCCGCCCGCTGGCCCGACGGCCACCACCGGTCGGCCCATTCGAGGTCAGCGCCGGTCAACCGCGGCCCGGGCCGCTCCTCGCCGCCGGGCTCCACGACCACGTCCCGCCAACCGTCGGCCGCCAGGGTCACCACGTGCGCGGGCAGGTCGTCCAGCCACTCGGCCGCGACGACCAGCACCGGACCGTCCCCGCCCAGCAACGCCTCCGCCTGCCCGGTGGTCCACCGCCCGTACCGCACGTCCCACAGGTCTTCGGCCCAGTCGACCGTCGCGGGAAGCCCCTCGGGCCGCGACCGGAGGTCGATCCCGGCCAGTCGAAGCGCGGCCGCCGATCCGGCGAGCCCGGTCAGCAGGTCGCCTCGGCCGGATCCGACATCGACGACGGCGTCCACCCCGATCCGCGAGGCGACCGCAGCCACCGCCTCTGCGAACATCGGGCTGGTGGCCGCCGCCGTGCGGAAGTGTTCGTCCGGCCAGTGCCGCCGCCAGAACCCGTCGGCCCCGTACGCCGACTCCAGCCACGCGTCGAACCAGCTCCTCGCGTTTGGCGCCTCCAGCGGCTGATGCGGAAGCATGTCCACCATGGTGCCCGACGTTGCGTCCCTGTTGACCAGCAAGGGGGACGACCCCCTTGCACCCCCGCCGCGCGCACAAGGACACACGGGGGCGCGCGGGTTGACCAGCAAGGGGGACGACCCCCTTGGACCCCGCGCACAAGGACACACGGGGGCGCGCGGTGCTGAACCCTTGGCCCAGGAGGCCACCTCCCTCCCCCGCCTGCCCTCCTTGCCGCGGCTGCCGCAGCGACTGGCCGCCGAGCCACCCGGCTGGGTCACCGAGGTCGACGTGGTCGTCGTCGGCTCGGGCATCGCCGGCCTGACCGCGGCGCTGGAGTGCCGCACCCTGGGCCGCGTCGTCGTGGTCACCAAGGACCAGCTGTCGGCCGGATCGACGCACTGGGCGCAGGGCGGCATCGCCTCGGTCCAGGCCGAGGGTGACACGGTGCAGCAGCACATCGACGACACTCTCGTTGCCGGGGCCGGACTGTGCATCGAGGCGGCGGTCCGGGTGCTGGTCAGTGAGGGTCCGGACGAGGTGGCCAAGCTGATCGCCCGGGGCGCGGAGTTCGACCGGGACGCGGCCGGAGCGCTGGCCCTCACCCGGGAGGGTGGGCACCACCGCAACCGGATCGCCCACGCCGGCGGCGACGCCACCGGGGCGGAGATCGAGCGGGCGCTGATCGCCGCGGTGACCGCCGACGAGGGCATCGAGATCATCCAGCACGCCCTGGTCCTCGACCTGATCCCGGCCGACGGGCCGGCGGACGAGCCGCCCGCGGTCGCCGGGGTCACCCTGCACGTTCTCGGCGAGGGCACCCGGGGCGGCGTCGGCGCGGTGCACGCGCGGGCCGTGGTCCTGGCCACCGGTGGCATCGGCCAGATCTACGCGGTGACCACCAACCCGCCCGTGTCGACCGGCGACGGTGTGGCGGCCGCGCTGCGGGCCGGCGCCCGGCTGCGGGACATCGAGTTCATCCAGTTCCATCCGACCGTGCTCTACCTCGGCTCGGGCGCGCGCGGCCAGCTGCCGCTGGTCAGTGAGGCGGTCCGCGGCGAGGGCGGTCTGCTGCTCAACGCCCGCGGGGAGCGGTTTCTGGTCGGCCAGCACCCGCTGGCCGAGCTGGCCCCGCGGGACGTCGTGGCCAAGGCGATCATGAAGGAGATGGCCCGCGAGGGGAGCGACCACGTCTGGGTCGACGGCCGCGCGCTCGGGGCCGAGACCTGGCGGGTCCGGTTCCCCACCATCCTGCACAGCTGTCGTCGCGCCGGGATCAACCCGGCCACCGACCTGATCCCGGTCGCTCCGGCCTGCCACTACTTCTGCGGCGGCGTGCAGACCGACCTCGACGGGTCGACCACCCTGTCCGGGCTGTACGCCTGTGGCGAGGTCGCCTCCTCCGGGGTGCACGGCGCCAACCGGCTGGCCTCGAACTCCCTCCTCGAGGGTCTGGTGTTCGCTCGTCGGATCGCCGCTCGACTCGCCGACGAGCCGCCGCCCCGCCGCCGCCCGGCCCTGGACCGGCGTAGGCCCGGACTGGTCGATCCAGAGGTGGTGCCGGCCCTGCAGCAGGAGATGAGTCGGCACGTCGGTGGTCTGCGCGACGCGGCGGGACTGGACCGCTGCCTCCGCACCCTCGCCCGGCTGGCCGACCAGAACGATGCCGAGCCGGGACTGGAGGCGTGGGAGGCGACCAACCTGCTGACCGTGGCCGCCGCGGTGGCGGCGTCCGCTCGCCGGCGCGAGGAGTCGCGTGGCGCGCACTGGCGGGCCGACTTCGCCGAGCGCCGGGACGAGTGGCACGGTCACCTACTCGCCGAACGGGGGCCGGACGGGACGCTGCGGCACCACTTCGAGGCCATCAGGGGTGTGGCCGGATGAGCACCCTTGATAGGGCAAAGGGGGTCGACCCCCTTGGACCCTCGATGACTACTTATCGCCGGCTGGCCGACATCGTCGACCGCCTCACCGCTGAGGGCCTGGACGCCGACGCGGTGGCCCTGATCGTGTCCGAGGCGCTGGGGGAGGACCTCGGGGGTCGCGGAGTGCTGCCGCCCGGCACGGGCGCGGGGTTCGACGTCACCTCGTACGCGACCATCCCGGCCGAGGCGGTGGCTCGTGGTGAGCTCGTGGCCCGGGCGGCGGGCACGGTCGCCGGGATCTCGGTGGCCGCGTACGCCCTGGCCGTGGTGGCGGAGCCGGCGGGGGAGTTCGAGCTCACGCCGCACGTCGACGACGGGGCGGCCGTATCGCGGGGCGACGTGCTGGCGACCGTCACCGCCAACGCCCGGGCGCTGCTGACGGCAGAACGGGTGGCGCTCAACCTGCTCACCCTGATGTCCGGCACGGCCACAGCGACCGCCGCCTGGGTGCACGCCCTGGCCGGGACCGGGACCCGGGTCCGGGACTCCCGCAAGACGGTGCCGGGCTTGCGGATGCTGCAGAAGTACGCCGTCCGGGTGGCCGGCGGGGTGAACCATCGAATGGGTCTGGCCGATGCGGCCCTGATCAAGGACAACCACGTGATCGCGGCGGGCGGTGTGGTTCCGGCGTACCAGGCCGTACGCGCCGCTTTTCCCGACCTGCCCGTGCAGGTCGAGGTGACGAGCCATGAGCAGGCCCGCGAAATCATCGCCGCGGGGGCAGAAGATATCCTGCTGGACAACATGACCCCCGACGCGATGCGGGCCGTGATTGCCGAGTTCTCGTCCCAGGCGACCTTTGAAGCCAGTGGTGGACTTCGCTTGGACAGCGCAACTTCGGTTGCAGCTACCGGGGCCAATTATGTTGCCGTGGGAGCAATCACCCATTCCGCAGCAATCCTCGATATCGCCCTCGACCTGACCACCTAATGTGCCTTTCCGCGTGTATTGTTTCTGCCGTCAGGTAGTCACTTATCACTACAAGCACGGAGGTTCACATGGCACAGCGGGTGCAGATCATTCTCGAAGACGATTACGACGGGGGAACCGCCGACGAGACGGTCAGCTTCGCACTCGACGGGACCGAGTACGAGATCGATCTTTCCGCGAAGAATGCATCAAGTCTGCGGGATGCGATCTCTCCGTGGCTCGGGCACGCCCGCAAGACCGGCGGCCGACGCAAGCGGGGAACGTCGACCAAGGCACCGGCCTCATCCAGCACGAGCGACATTCGGGCCTGGGCCCAAGCCCACGGTCACGAGGTCAGCAGCCGAGGCCGGGTTTCGGCCGAGGTGCGCGATGCGTACGAGAAGGCTCACGCCTAAGGTCGTCGCGACGATCTGAACGATTCCGCCCTGGGCGAACAGCACGTTCGCCCGGGGCGTTGTCATGTCCGACAGATTCTCCGGTCGGTGTCCTTGCGGAACATCCCGCCCGCTTGGCGGGTTGTAACTCGCGGTGCCCCGGTCCGTTGCCCTGGCGCAACACCGCGGGTGCCTACTGGTGGGAGGTGCTCGACGCCGGACGTCCCGCCACACCCGGCCTCAACCCCGAGGGCGGAGCGAGTCAGGCGACTACAGTGAGAAGCGCGGCGCCGCCTCGGACAGGCTGATGTCCGAGGGCCGCATCGCGAGCGAGGAGCACAGCATGTTTGAACGGTTCACCGACCGAGCGCGCCGCGTCGTTGTTTTGGCGCAAGAAGAGGCGCGGATGCTGAACCATAACTACATCGGAACAGAACACATCCTCCTTGGCCTGATCCACGAGGGTGAGGGGGTCGCGGCCAAGGCGCTGGAGTCTCTCGGCATTTCCCTCGAGGCCGTCCGCCAGAAGGTCGAGGAAATTATTGGCCACGGTCAGCAGTCGCCGAGTGGACATATTCCCTTCACCCCCCGGGCGAAGAAAGTCCTGGAGCTGAGCCTCCGGGAAGCCTTGCAGATCAACCACTCCTACATCGGCACCGAGCACATTCTGCTGGGCCTGATTCGCGAGGGTGAAGGTGTCGCCGCGCAGGTGCTGGTCAAGCTGGGCGCTGATCTCAACCGGGTCCGCAACCAGGTGCTGCAGCTGCTGAGCGGTTTCCAGGGTAAAGAGGCGGCCACCGCCGGGGCGCCGGAACAGGGCAGCACGCCGTCGTCCTCGATGGTGCTGGATCAGTTCGGTCGCAACCTGACCCAGGCCGCACGAGAGAACAAGCTCGACCCGGTTATCGGTCGCGAGACCGAGATCGAGCGGGTGATGACCGTACTCAGCCGCCGGACCAAGAACAATCCGGTGCTGATCGGCGAGCCGGGCGTCGGAAAGACCGCCGTGGTGGAGGGCCTGTCCCAGGCCATCGTCCGCGGCGACGTGCCCGAGACGCTACGGGACAAGCAGATTTACACTCTCGACCTCGGTGCGCTGGTGGCCGGGTCCCGTTACCGCGGTGATTTCGAGGAACGCCTGAAGAAGGTGCTCAAGGAGATCAAGACCCGCGGCGACGTCGTGTTGTTCATCGACGAGATCCACACCCTGGTCGGGGCCGGCGCGGCGGAGGGGGCAATTGACGCGGCCTCAATCCTCAAGCCGATGCTGGCCCGCGGCGAGCTGCAGACCATCGGCGCAACCACCCTCGACGAGTACCGCAAGTACGTCGAGAAGGACGCCGCGCTGGAGCGCCGGTTCCAGCCGATTCAGGTGGCCGAGCCGTCGATCGCCCACACCATCGACATCCTGCGCGGGCTGCGCGACCGCTACGAGGCGCACCACCGGATCACCATCACCGACGAGGCGCTGGTCGCCGCGGCGCAGATGGCTGACCGGTACATCTCCGACCGGTTCCTGCCGGACAAGGCGATCGACCTGATCGACGAGGCCGGCGCCCGGCTGCGGATCCGTCGAATGACGGCGCCGCCGGACCTGCGCGAGTTCGACGAGAAGGTTGCGGCGGTCCGTCTCGAGAAGGAGGCGGCCATCGACGCCCAGGACTTCGAGCGGGCGGCGGGGCTGCGGGACGACGAGAAGAAGCTGCTCACCGCGCGCGCCGAGCGCGAGGCGCAGTGGAAGTCCGGCGACCTCGACGTGGTGGCCGAGGTGGACGAGGAGATCATCGCCGAGGTGCTCTCCACGGCCACGGGCATCCCGGTGTTCAAGCTCACCGAGGAGGAGTCGGCCCGGCTGCTGCGGATGGAAGAGGAGCTCGGCAAGCGCTACATCGGCCAGCACGATGCCGTGAGGGCGCTGTCCCGGTCGATCCGGCGTACGCGGGCGGGTCTGAAGGATCCCAAGCGGCCGAGCGGCTCGTTCATCTTCGCCGGCCCGTCCGGTGTCGGTAAGACCGAGCTGACCAAGGCGTTGACCGAGTTCCTGTTCGGGGACGAGGACGCGCTGATCCAGCTCGACATGAGCGAGTACTCCGAGAAGCACACCG
>DASQUF010000435.1:0-2590 GCA_035641435.1 Propionibacteriaceae bacterium
CGATCACCACCGGCCCCGCGCTCGTCCGCAACGGCCGGATGGACCTGCTGGCCACCAACCACCTGGGCCGGGCGATGCACTCCTCGCTGTACGACACCGCGGCCGGGGGTCCGCCGAACTTCGCCCGGTACACCTTCCTCGACGAGGACTCCCGGCGCTTCTATCCCGACTGGGACACCGCCGCCGACACCGCCGTCGCGATCCTGCGCACCGAAGCCGGTCGCGACCCGTACGACAAGGGGCTGCACGACCTGGTCGGCGAGCTGTCCACCCGCAGCGAGCAGTTCCGCGCCCGGTGGAGCAGCCACAACGTCCGGCTGCACGGTGCCGGGACCAAGCGCTTCCACCACCACGCGGTCGGCGAGCTCACCCTCGCGTACGAGAGCCTGGACATGGTCGCCGAACCCGGGCTGACCCTGACCCTTTACGCCGCCGAGCCGAGCTCATCCACGGCGGACGCCCTCGCCCTGCTGTCGTCCTGGGCCGCCACCCACAACCCCGCCGCCGCCCAGCCGACCTGACCGAGGGCTGACGTCGTCGGCCTAGGAGCCTGCTGAACAAAGCGCGCCTCCTGGCTCGTCAGGGTTGGGCTTGAGACGGTTGGTTGGTGCAGGGGCGTTCTCGAGATCAGCGGGATCTGTTGGATGTGGAGTCGGTGGCGGGGCATCTGCTGCCGCAGGGCAGTGTGTTTCGGCTGCTGGCCGAGCATCGTCAACGGTTGTTCCCGCCGGCGATGTTCGACGACTTATTCCCCTCGGGCCGGGGCCGGCCTTCGGTGCCGCCGGACGTGGTCGCGGCGGTGATCGTGCTGCAGACGCTGCACGGCCTGTCGGACCGGGAGGCCGCGGACGCGGTCACGTTCGACCTGCGGTGGAAGGCCGCCTGTGGGGTCGCGGTCGACGCCGGGTCGTTCCACCCGTCGACGTTGACGTATTGGCGGCGCCGGCTCGCCGGCAGTGAGCAGCCGCACCGGATCTTCGAGGTCGTCCGCCGGCTGATTATCGAGACCGGCGCGGTGCAGGGCCGCAACCGGCGGGCGCTGGACTCCACCGTCTTGGACGACGCGGTCGCCCGCCAAGACACCGTCACCCAGCTGATCGCCGCGGTCCGCCGGGTCGCCCGCGACGTGCCCGGCGCCGCCGACCTCGTCGCGACCCGCTGCACCGGCCATGACTACACCTCGCCGGGGAAGCCACGGATCGCCTGGGAGGACGAGGCGGCCCGGGAGGAGCTGGTGTCGGCGTTGGTCAACGACGCACTCGCGCTGCTGGCCGCGTTGGACGTCGATGCCCTCACCGCCGCCGGGGGGAAGCCGGCGGAGGCGGTGGCGCTGCTGGCGCTGGTCGCCGGGCAGGACGTGGAGCCGGCTGAGGGCTCCGACGGCACCGACGGGCGATGGCGGATCGCTCGCAAGACCGCCCCGGACCGGGTGATCTCGACCGTGGATCCGGAGGCCCGGCACGCCCACAAGACCCGGCATCGTCAGCAGGACGGGTTCAAGGCTCATCTGGCGGTCGAACCGGACACCGGGTTGACCACGGCGGCCGCGTTGACCAAGGTCAACGGGCCCGAGAACAGCGACGCCGCCGTCGGCGCCGCGTTGCTCGACCAAGACCCCACCCTGCCCGCGCCGGCCGCGCCGGCCGTGCCGGCCGGTGAAGGTGATGAGGAGGGCGAGCAGGTCGAGGTGCTCGGTGACTCGGCCTACGGTTCCGGGGCCATGCTGGACCGGCTGGACAAGACGGGACGGAAGGCGACGATCAAGCCGTGGCCGATCCGGCCCGCGGTCGAGGGCGGGTTCACCCTCGACGACTTCGCCTACGACGACGACGCCGGCACGCTGACCTGCCCCAACGGTGTGACCAAACGGCTGACCGGGGCGCGGAAGGCGGTATTCGGATCTGCTTGCCGCGGCTGCCCGCTGCGGGCCCGGTGCACCACCGCGGCCAACGGCCGCACCATCGAGGTGCACCGCCACGAACGGCTGCAGCGACAGCACCGCCGACGCGGGAGGACCCCCGAGTTCCAGCAGGTCTACCGCGCCAAGCGGTCCCTGGTCGAACGCAGCATCGCCTGGCTGGTCCGCGGCAACCGACGCGTCCCCCACCGCGGCGTGACCAAGAACAACGCCTGGCTGCACCACCGCGTCGCCGGGCTCAACCTGCGCCGGCTGCTCGTGTTGGGCCTCAACTTGAACAACGGAGCCTGGCAGTTGGCCTAAGGACGAAGCGCCCTCCCTTGACCCAACCAAGACCGTCTCACGACGGACCCGACGGGCAGAGGAAACCCGTTGTCGCGCCTCAAGCGCTGACTCAACACCCCGGGCCAGACCGCCTCGAGAACCCCCTGCCCGTCACCACCACCCCGGCCAGGCAGACACAGCCCCTTAGTTCAGCAGGCTCCTAGCCCCAACCCCGCGTGCGACGGCCGGGTCCGGCGCACCCGGCGCACCCGGCGGTCAGCCAGGGACGGAGGCCGCGGTCCGCTCGGTCGCCTGCTCGTCCAGCACCTTCTGCTCGGCGCGCCACCGCAGCCAGAAGATCACGGTGACGACGAGGGCCAGCGCGTGGATGACCAGCTCCACCACCCG
>DASQUF010000436.1:0-4764 GCA_035641435.1 Propionibacteriaceae bacterium
GTGGCTCACCCTAATCGGAAGAAGTAGGCGCAATCCGCGTCATCCGGCTTGCAGATTCGGCACACCGCGGCCGCCAGCAGGGGGAGGTCGGGTCACCAGCCCGATGACCCCGACGACGAGACCGAGGCCGGCGCACACGCCAAGCGTGCCCAGGGGACTCCAGCTGCGGCCGAAGATCAATCCGAGAGCCAGCACCGTGATGCCGACCGCGACCGGATCGACGCTCGGCCAGACGGGCAGGTCGAAGCGCACCGCACCGGGCTCGACCGCGCGGGTCACCGAGAACAGGGTGTTCATCGCGAAGTACGCCGCCAGCAGCGGGATGACGTCCCCCCGCACCGGGCTCTGGGCCTCAGCCACCTGCCAAGCCTGTAGGGTTTCGTGGCATTGTGTCCAGTCCCGAAGTTCGCGCCCAGCGCGCCGTCTACGTCGCGTTCATCGGTAGCGGTTTCGGCTTCGCCAGCTGGGCGTCGCGCATCCCCCAGATTCGCGACGCACTGCAGGCCACCCCGTCCGAGCTCGGGCTGATCCTGCTGGCGATCGCGGCCGGGGCCGTGATCGCGATGCCGCTGGCCGGACTGGTGGTGAACCGCTTCGGGCCAGCCAGGACGGTCGCGGCCCTGGCCACTGTGCTCTCGGTGGGCATGGTGGTGCTGGCTCTCGGTACGCCGGTGGGCGCGCTCCCCGTCGTAGTCGGTCTTTTCCTGATCGGCTACGGCAACGGGACCTGGGACGTGGCCATGAACGTCGAGGGCGCGGCCGTCGAGCAGCGGCTCGGACGAACGCTGATGCCCCGCTTCCACGCCGGCTTCAGCGTCGGCACGGTGCTCGGCGCCCTCGGCGGCGCCGCGTGCGTGGCTCTCGACGTGTCCGTCACCGCCCACCTGCTGGCCGTGGCGGTCATCAACGTCGCGGTCGTTCCGGCCACTGCGCTGCGCGGGTTCCTGCCCCGGGAGGCCGAACCGGCGACACCCCAGAAAACTTCGGCCGAGAAACCGGCGCACCCGTTCGCCGCCTGGCGCGAACCGCGGACCCTGCTGCTCGGGGTCTTCGGTCTCTGCATGGCCTTCACCGAGGGCGTCGGCAACGACTGGCTGGCGGTCGCCATGATCGACGGCTACGGGGCCGCGCCGGTCATCGGACCCCTGACCTTCGCCGTCTTCCTGGCGGCCATGACCGCCGGCCGCTGGTTCGGGCCGGCCCTGATCGACCGCCGGGGCCGCGTCTTCACGGTTCGGCTGTCGGCCCTGGTCGCCCTGGTCGGGCTGGTCATGGTGGTGCTCGCACCACCGCTGCTGCCGGTTGCTCTGGTCGGAGCCGTGCTCTGGGGCGCCGGCGCCGCACTCGGCTTCCCGGTGTCGATGAGCGCAGCGGCGGACGATCCGACGCAGGCCGCGGCCCGGGTCGCCGTGGTGGCCTCGATCGCCTACACCGCGTTCCTGGCCGGCCCGCCGCTGGTCGGGTTCCTGGGCAACGAGATCGGTGTCCTTCGCGCCCTGACCGTCGTGGCCGTCCTGCTCGCGGTGGCCGCCGTGGTCGGCGGGGTCACCCGGCCCCTCGTTACCGACCAGTCAGTGGCTGCATCGGCGAGCGTCGGAAACCGCGCGCCGCAGGACTGAGGAGGAGCGCGGGCTGCGACGAAGTCGGCGGATCACGGCGCGATGCGCGAGCGAACAGACTACGAAGACGGTACGAAGTCGAGCGTGTCCGGGTGGCCGCCAATGCGCCCGTCCTCGCCCTTGTCCAGTGCGGTGATCGCGGTCATGTCGTCGTCGGTCAGCTCGAAGTCGAACAGCTCGAAGTTCTCCCGGATGCGCGACGGGGTGGTCGACTTCGGGAAGATGACGTCGCCACGCTGGATGTGCCAGCGCAGAGTGACCTGGGCGGCCGTCTTGTCCACCCGCTCCGCGATGGCGGTGATCGCCGGGTCCTTCAGCACCCCACCCTGGGCGATCGGCGACCACGCCTCGGTGAGGATGCCGTGCTCCGCCCCGTACGCCCGAACCTCCTCGTTGCCGAAGTACGGGTGCACCTCGATCTGGTTGACCGCCGGGACCACCTCGGTCTCCTGAGCCAGCCGGCGCAGGTGCGGGACCTGGAAGTTGGAGACGCCGACCGCGCGGGCCCGACCGTCGGCGTAGAACTCCTCCATCGTCTGCCAGGTGGAGACGAAGTCGCCGTCGTAGAGGGTGGGCAGCGGCCAGTGGATCAGGAACAGGTCGACGTAGTCGAAGCCGAGGGCCTCCAGCGTGCCGTCGAACGCGCGCCGGGCGTCGTCGGGCCGATGAGCAGCGTTGCTCAGCTTGCTGGTGATGTACACCTCGCTGCGGTCCAGCCCGGAGGCCCGTACGCCCTCGCCGACGCCCTTCTCGTTCCGGTACATCTCGGCCGTGTCGATGTGCCGATAGCCCACCTCGAGCGCCCGTCCGACCGCCTCGGCGGTCTCCTCCGGCTCGATCTGGAACACTCCGAAGCCGAGCTGGGGAATCGTCTGGCCGCTGTTGAGGGCAAGGTTCGGTACCTGGGTCACGCTGTCTCCTGTCGTCTACGTCGTCGGTCACGCTGGAACATGTCTCGGCCCGTCGGTCGTGGCCGAATCCTTGGCCACCCGGGCCATGGCCTGCTGGGCCCGCTGCTCGGAGGCGGCCCGCTCGGCCTGCGGCACGACCGCGGTGGAGAGCACGACCATGGAATGCCCCTCGATCTGGTGCTTCGACCGGGCCCGCCACGGCCTTTCCCGGGCCGGGTCCACCGCACCGGTGGCGGAGTCCAGCCGGACCCGCCAGTCGTTGCCGAAGCTCTTCGGCGGCAGGGTGAAGGGGATCGGCTCACTGTGGGCGTTGAACAGCAGCAGGAAGTGGTCGTCGGTCACCTGCCGGCCCATCTGGTCCTGCTCGGGAATCGCGTCACCGTTCAGGAAGACCATCACACTGCGCGCGAACCCGGAGTTCCAGTCCTCACCGCCCATCGGAGCCCCGTCCGGTCGGAGCCACTCGATCTCCCCCACCGAGCTCTTGCCGCCGTGGGCGGCGTCGCCGGCGAAGAACCGGCGGCGGCGCAGCACGGGGTGGGCCTTGCGGAGCGCGATGGCCCCGGAGGTGAAGGCGAGCAGCTCCTTCTGGTCGGCGTCGAGGTCCCAGTTCACCCAGGAGATCTCGCTGTCCTGGGCGTAGACGTTGTTGTTGCCTCGCTGGGTGCGGCCGAGCTCGTCACCGTGGGCCAGCATCGGCACGCCCTGGCTGACCATCAGCGTGGTGATGAAGTTCCGCTGCTGCCGAAGCCGCAGCGCGTTGATGACCGGGTCGTCGGTCTCGCCCTCGATGCCGCAGTTCCAGGAGCGGTTGTGGCTCTCGCCGTCGTTCCCGCCCTCGCCGTTGGCCTCGTTGTGCTTGGAGTTGTAGGAGACCAGGTCGCGCAGCGTGAACCCGTCGTGGGCGATCACGAAGTTGACCGACGCGGTCGGACGCCGGTCGGAATGCGCGTACAGGTCGCTGGACCCGGTGAGCCGGGAGGCGAACTCGGCCAGCGCGGCCGGCTCGCCCCGCCAGTAGTCGCGCACGGTGTCGCGGTACTTGCCGTTCCACTCGCTCCACAGCGGGGGGAAGTTGCCGACCTGGTATCCGCCGTCCCCGAGGTCCCACGGCTCGGCGATCAGCTTCACCTGGGAGATCACCGGGTCCTGCTGGATGATGTCGAAGAAGGCCGACAGCTTGTCCACCTCGTGGAACTGCCGGGCCAGCGTCGCGGCGAGGTCGAAGCGGAAGCCGTCGACGTGCATCTCCAGCACCCAGTAGCGCAGCGAGTCCATGATCAGCTGCAGCACGTGCGGGCTGCGCATCAGCAGGCTGTTCCCGGTGCCCGTGGTGTCGTAGTAGTGCTGGTTGGACCCGTCGACCAGCCGGTAGTAGGCCGCGTTGTCGATGCCGCGGAACGCGATCGTCGGGCCTCGCTCGTTGCCCTCGGCGGTGTGGTTGTAGACCACGTCGAGGATGACCTCGATGTCCGCCTCGTGCAGGGCCTTGACCATCGTCTTGAACTCGGTGGTCTGCTCGCCGTCGGTGCCGCCGCTGGCGTACCCGTTGTGCGGGGCCAGGAAGCCGATCGTGTTGTAGCCCCAGTAGTTGGACAGACCCCGGTCGACCAGGTGGCTGTCGTTGACGAACTGGTGCACCGGCAGCAGCTCGACCGCGGTCACGCCCAGCGACGTGAGGTGGTCGATGATCGCCGGGTGGCCCATCGCCGCGTACGTGCCGCGGATGTTGTCCGGGATGCCGGGATGGGTCATGGTCAGACCCTTGACGTGGGTTTCGTAGAAGACGGTCTCGTGGTACTCGTGCCGCGGCGGCCGGTCGTGGCCCCAGTCGAAGTACGGGTTGGTGACCACCGAGAGCATGGTGTGGCCCAGCGAGTCGTCGCCGTTGAAGGCGTCGGGGTCGTCGAAGCGGTAGGAGAACAGCGACTCGTCGCCGTCGATCTGCCCGTCGATCGCCTTGGCGTAAGGATCGAGGAGGAGCTTGCTGGGGTTGCAACGGCGACCGTTCGCCGGGTGGTACGGCCCGTACACCCGGTAGCCGTAGCGCTGGCCCGGCTGGATTCGCGGCAGGTAGGCGTGCCAGACGAAGCCGTCGACCTCGATCAGCTCCAGCCGGGTCTCGGCGTTGTTCTCGTCGATCAGGCACAGCTCGACGCGGTCGGCGACCTCCGAGAACAGAGCGAAGTTGACTCCTGAGCCGTCGTACGTCGCGCCCAGCGGGTAAGGCTTAC
>DASQUF010000437.1:0-13358 GCA_035641435.1 Propionibacteriaceae bacterium
CACCGCGACCGAGCCCAACCTGGACATCCGCGCGTTCCGCGATGAGGTCGTCTCGGCCATCGGCAGCAAGGGCCTGGTCGACGTGCGCAGCCCTGACGAGTTCGCCGGCCGGCTGCTGGCCCCGGCGCACCTGCCGCAGGAGCAGGCACAGCGCGGCGGCCACATCCCGACCGCGGTGAACGTGCCGTGGAGCAAGGCGGCCAACGACGACGGCACCTTCAGGTCCGACGAGGAGCTGAAGGAGCTGTACAGCAACGCCGGTCTGGACCTGAACTCCGACATCATCGCGTACTGCCGGATCGGGGAGCGGAGCGCACACACCTGGTTCGTGCTGCACGAGATCCTCGGTCAGCCGAACGTGAAGAACTACGACGGCTCGTGGACGGAGTACGGATCGCTGGTCGGCGTTCCCGTAGCCGTTGGCGACGAGCCCGGCCAAGCCTGACGTGTTGAGCGAGGGGGGACGACCCCCCTTGAACCCACCGCGGCGCGCCAACACCATACGGCCGCGCGCCCACTGAAGGAGACGAATCATGTGCGGAGCAATTACCGGCGGCCTCAGCGTCGAAGGCATCAACGTCACCAAGGAGGCGGTGATCCAGGGCCGCGTGCTACGCGGCGACGCCCCCGTCGCGGGGGCGTACGTGCGCCTGCTCGACTCGGGCGGCGAGTTCACCGCCGAGGTGCCGACGTCGGCGACCGGGCACTTCCGGTTCTTCGCCGGCGACGGCAGCTGGACGCTGCGGACGCTGGCGCCGGGCGCCAAGGTCGATCGCCAGGTGTACGCGGCCCGCGGCACCGTGTCCGAGGTCGACGTGAACCTCGAGCTGGCGGTCGCCGCGGCGTAGTTTCCTGCTCGCGTTCGGTCGTCCGCCTGAGGCTGGATCAGCCATCCGAGTCGAGGATCAAGGTCACCGGGCCGTCATTGACCAGACTCACCTGCATCTCGGCGCCGAAGACCCCGGTAGCTACCTCCGCACCGAGCCGACGAAGGGCCGCCACGAACTCCTCGACCAGCGGCTCGCTGAGCTCGCGGGGCGCCGCGGCGTTCCAGGACGGCCGGCGCCCCTTGCGGGTGTCGGCATGGAGAGTGAACTGGCTGACCACCAGGAGCGGCGCGTTCTCCTGGGCGCAGGAGCGCTCGCCGGCCAGGATGCGCAGGTTCCACACCTTGTCCGCGAGCCGGGCGGCCGTCGCCGGGTCGTCGGCGTGGGTGACCCCGACCAGGACGAGCAGGCCCGGCCGGTCGATCGCGCCGACGGTCTGGTCGGCCACCTCGACCGCGGCGGACCGGACCCGCTGGACGACCAGTCTCACGACTCGGCGGCGGGAGGCGTCACCAGGACCAGACAGAACGGGTGACCGACCGGATCGGCGAAGACCCGGAAGGTCTCGCCGCCGCCGGGCAACCGGCTAGCGCCAAGAGCGAGGACCGCTCCCTCCGCCGCGTCCAGGTCCGCGACGCCGACGTCGAAGTGCCGGTACTGCGGTCGCTCGCCCGTCGGCCAGGTGGGCGGGCGGTAGTCCGCCACCCGGGTGAACGCCAGGCCCGGCCGGTCGGCGGCGTCGCCGATGACGACCCAGTCACCCTCGTCCTGCACTCGCACCATCCCGAGCAGCTCTGCGTAGAAGGTGGCCAGTGTGTCCGGGTCCGGGCAGTCGAGCACGATGCCGTGCAGCTTTCCGATCACAGTGGGAGTTTCTCAGAGACCGTCCGCGGCGTACGCCTCGACCTCGACCTCCACCAGGTGCTGCGGGTCGGCCAGGGCGCTGACCTGGACCATCGTCGCGACCGGTCGGATGGCGCCGAACAGCTCGTGGTGGGCGGCGCCGATCCGGTCCTGATGGTCGATGTCCACCACGTACATGCGGGTCCGCACGACCTGGTCGGGCGCCACCCCGGCCGAGCGCAGCGCATCCAGGGCGATGCCGAACGCGGCCAGGGCCTGTTGGTAGGGGTCACCGGGATGGAGCACGCCGTCGGGGCCGGTTGCGGTGGTGCCCGCGGTCAGGGCCCAGCCGCCGGCCCGCACCACGCGGCAGTAGCCGTACCGGTCCTCCCACCGGGCCGTGCCCGCGAACCGCTCGATCACGCGCATCAGCCTCTGCGACAATGACCGGCATGTCCAACCCCGCGCTGCGGTCGCTGGTCGTCAAGATCACCTGTGGCGCGGAGGCGGCGGAGCGGGCCAACCAGGGCTGGACCGTGGCGGCGATGGGTCTGGCCGCCGGTGCCCCGGTCACCGTCTGGCTGACCGGCGAGGCGGTCTGGTTCGCCGTGCCGGGCCGGCAGCCCGACCTCGCGCTGCCGCACGCGACGCCGGTCGACGAGCTGGTCGAGACCGTCCGCTCCGCCGGCTCCATCCGGGTCTGCAGCCAGTGTGCGGCCCGCCGCGACCTGGTCGTCGACGACCTGGTGGAGGGCGCTGTCATCGCCGGGGCCGCGCAGTTCGTCGAGGTCGTGCTCGCGGACGGGGTGCAGGCGCTGGTCTACTGAACCAGACCTCACATCGCCGGGACCTTCACGGGCCGCGGCGTTCGAGCCTGCAGCAGCAGCGCGAGCACCACGGCTGCCGCGCCGTAGCTGATCACCAGCAGCCAGTACCGCACGGAGGGATCGACGCCGGCCAGGAAGAAGCCCTGCGACACGTTGATCATTCCGTGGGCCAGGGTGGCGACTAGCACGCTGCCCGCCGTGGGCCGCCAGAGGAACGTGAGCAGGATCGAGTACGCGACGGTCAGCAGCAAGAAGGCCACGACGGGCTGGCCGTGCTGCGGCGTGCCGGGGATGAAGAACGTCGGCACGTGCCACAGCCCCCAGAGCAGGCCGAGGATCAGGCTGGCCACCAGCGGCGAGAACCGCTCGAGCAGGCTCGGCAGGGCGTAGCCGCGCCAGCCGAGTTCCTCACCCACGACGAGGACCACCAGGACGAGGTCAAGAGCGGTCAGCCGGCCGAGCGGCAACGCGCTCCCCGGGCGGACCACGACGTAGAGCACCGCCGCGACCAGGGACAGCAACGCCGGAAGCCCGAGCGCGAGCAGCCACCAGGGCAGCGGCACCCGCCAGTGCACGGCTCGGCGGAGCAGTGCGCGTACGCCGGCCCGGCCGTCCGTCGCGGCCGTGACGAGAATCGCCGCCAAGGCCGGACCGAACAGTCCGAGCAGCCCGATCAGCGGCGAGATGGACAGCAGTGGGTAGACCCACCAGGTCAGCGCGTACGCCAGTACGAAGAAGGCGACCAGTGGGTAGCGGCGAACCGGCCGCGCCGCCGGCGTCACCGGAGCACCTGCTGCGGGCGCGAGGCCGGCCGGACAGGGCCGTCAGGGTCGGTGGTCGACTGCGGCTCGACCTGCCGCGGCCGGCGGCGGGAGAAGTCCCGCGGTCCGCCGGCCAGAACCACGACGACGGCCAGGCCGCACCAGATCGCCGCCAGCAGCCAGGCCTGCCGGGCCGAGTCGGCCCCGGTGAACATCGGGGAGAAGTAGTTGCCGGAAACCGCGTTGTTGGTGGCGTGCAGCAGCATGATCAGGAGCACGCTGCCCCCGACGTGGTTGAACAGCCAGTTGATCACCACGGTCGCGCCCATGATCGAGAGGACGTCGGCGTAGTGCACCTGGCCGGTCACGATCAGCGGCAGGTGCCAGGCCGCGATCAGCACGCCCAGGACCAGGGCGGCGGTCAGGGCCGACCAGCGCGCCTGCAGCCGGGGAACCGCGTACCCGCGCCAGCCCGGCTCCTCCCACGCGCCGCCGGCGCCGGGCACGACCAGGAGGAAGGCCAGAGTGCCGAAGATCCCGGTCCAGCGGCCGACGGCGGCCGGGCTGGGGGCCTCCGCTCCGAGGGAGACGTTGAGCAGCGCGGCCAGGCCGGCAACGGCGACCGGCAGCAGCAGGGCAACGGCGTACCAGCCGACCCCGACCCGCCACCGAGCCATCCGCCGCAGCAGTCCGATGATGCCCGCCCGGCCCTCGGTCAGGCCGAGGACGGCCAGTGCGGCCAGGAAGGGACCGAAGCCGGCGATCGGGCTGCCGAAGGCGCCGAAGGCGTAAGGGATCCAGGCCCACCAGGACAGGGCGTAGGCCAGGACGAAGAATGCGACCAGAGGATGCCGTTTCACCACACCGGCAATCTAGAAAGGCCGACCCGGCGCGCGCCCCCGTAGAACTACCGGTTCGGTTACCGGAGCTGCCTGGTCAGCCGAGCCCGTGGCTGAGCGCGAATCGGGTGGCCTCGGTCCGGGAGTGCACGCCGAGCTTGGTGTAGATCGAGCTCAGGTGCCAGTCGACCGTACGCGGGCTGAGGAACAGCCGCTGGCCGACGTCGGCGCTGGTCAGTCCAGCGGCGACCAGGCGCAGCACGTCCACCTCCCGGCCGGTCAGACCGCTGGGATGTGGCTCGGGCGGCAGTGCCTCGGCCTCGTCGTCGGCCAGCGCGTACCTGACCGCCTGGTCCGTGGTCATCCGCCGACCCTCCGCCCAGGCGGCGGCCCAGGTCGGCGCGTCCAGCCGCTCCTGGGCCTCGGCGAGCTGCCGATCGTAGTCGATCATGGCCCGCGTCGCCCGGGTCAGCCGGGTGCCGTAGCTCTCGGTCATCGCCTCGGCCGCTCCCCACAATCGGGCCGCCCGGGGGAGCCGGCCGTCGAGCGCGGCGAGGTTGCCCAGCCCGATCAGGCAGTACTGGGTGATCAGCTTGTAGTCCAGGTCGTGACTCAGCCGCAGTCCGTCGACGAGCCAGCCGGCCGCCTGCTCGAGGTCGCCCAGCCGAGCCGACAGCAGCCCAAGGTTCGCCAGGATGAACGCCGCGCCGAGTCGGTTGCCGATCTCTCGGTGCAGGTCCAGGGCCGCTCGCCAGTGGCTGACCGCGAGAGCCGGGTCTCCGGCCTGGAGGGCCAGGACGCCCTCGATGTCGCGCAGGAAGGCGACCACCCGGCGGTCCTGCAACCGGGGCTGGAGGGACCGGGCCTCCGCCACCATGGCGCTCACCGGTACATCGGTGCGTCGGCTCGCCACCGCCGTGGTGCTGAGGGCGGTCAGCGACGCGGCGATGCCGTCGGCGTCGTCCAGGGTGCGGTAGAGGGCCAGGCACTCCTGACCGCAGGCCCAGGCCCGGTCGTAGTCCTCCTGGAACACCGCCAGCACGACCAGGCCGTTCAGCGCCTTGGCCTTCGCCCGGGTCGAGGCGGCATCGTCCCCGCACCGGCCTACCGCGGCCTGCAACCAGCCGATGCCCTCGGTCGGGAACCCGCGGGCGAACCAGAACGGCCAGAGCGCCGCGGCCAGCTGCGCCGCCTCGGGGCCGTCCGCCGGCCGGGCCACCAGCCAGGTCAACGCCGCCCGGAGGTTGTCGTGCTCCAGGCTCAGCCGGTTGAACCAGCTGGGTTCGGCCAGTCCGGCCGCGCCCTGCTCGGCCTCCTCGGCCAGCGCCAGGAAGTACGCCGCGTGCCGGACCCGGACCTCCGCGTCCAGCTCGCCCGCGGCCAGACGGCGCTGGTCGGCGTACTGGCGGACCACCTCCAGCAGCCGGTAGCGGGTACCGGCCTCGGCCTGGTCGGCGATCACCAGCGACTTCTCGACCAGCAGGGCCAGCCGATCCAGCACGTCCTCGGCGGCGAGCCCGTCCCCGGCGCAGACCGCCTCCGCGGACGACAGTGTGAACCCGCCGCGAAAGACCGACAGCCGCCGGAACAGGACCTGCTCGGCCGGCGACAGCAGGGCGTGACTCCAGTCGAAGGTGGCCTTCAACGTGTGGTGCCGGGCCGCCGTCATCCGCTCCCCGACCAGCAGGCGCAGCGCGTCGCCCAGCCGGCTGGCGATCTCCTGCACCGACAGCACCCGGACCCGCGCGGCCGCCAGCTCGAGAGCCAGCGGCAGCCCGTCGAGCTGCGTCGCGATCCGGGTCACCGCCGGCGTGCTCTCCTCGGTCAGAGTGAATGACGGCCGGACCGCCTGCGCTCGTTCGGTGAAGAGCCTGACCGCCTGCCGCAGCGGCGGAACGGGCCAGGTCACCTCGCCGGTGATGCCGAGGGCCTCGCGACTGGTGGCCAGGATCCTCAGGGCGGGACAGCGCGGCAGCAGCGCGTCGGCCAGCCGGGCGCAGGCCTCGACCAGGTGCTCGCAGTTGTCCAGGACGAGCAGGGCACTGCGGCTGTTCAGCACCTCCCCCAGAGTCTCGGCCAGTGGCTCTTCGGGTCGCTCCGCGATCCCGGCGACGCCAGCCACCGCGTGCGGAACCAGGTCAGGGTCGGTGACCGACGCCAGCTCGACGACCCACAAACCAGCCGGGAAGATGTCGAGGAGATCGGCCGCAACGGCTAGGGCCAGCCGGGTCTTGCCGCTGCCGCCGGTACCGGTGAGCGTCACCAGGCGATGGGCGCGCAGCAGGCGGATGATCTCCTCGAGTTCGTCCTCGCGGCCGACGAAGCTGCTGACCGGGCTGGGCAGCCGGACACGCCTCGCACCACCGTCCTGGCCACCGGGCAGCGCGACCAGCCGGGTGCGCTCGCCACGGTCCCTCGGGCTCGGCTGGGCGGCTTCGGGCATCGGGACTGCCCCCTGAGATCGGCTGTTGCCTCGATCTGATCTTAGGGCGAGACCCACCGGGAGAGCACCTGGGAAAGCCGCTCCAGCGTCATGTCGCCGGGTCGGTCGCCGCGGGCGGCGGCCAGGCGGACCAGGGCGGCCATCGTCGCGTTGATCGGCGCTTCCCGGCCATGGCGCCGGGCGATCCGCACGAACTCGCCGTTGAGGTAGTCGGTCTCGACGTTGCCGGTGCCGCGGCTGAGCGACTGCCAGGTGGACCCGCCGAGCACCTCCTCGAGGCCGGGGACCGGTCGGACCTCGAAGCTGTCTGCCCGGGCCGCCGCCTCGTCCTCGTCGGAGGTGTAGGCGATACCGGCCGCGTCCAGCACCGCCCGGCCCTCGGCCTCGGCCGCCCGGACCAGCCGGCCCATTCCCTCGGGTCGGCCGAGCAGGGCCTGGAACGCGTTGCCGACGTTGCTCAGCAGCTTGCGGTACTTCCATGGCAGCACGTCGGCGGGCAGCACGATCCTCATCCGGGCCGCCGTCCAGTCGTCGCGTACGCGCTCGGTGACCTCCTCGACCGGCGCGGCGGGCACCCGCCCGATGTGGAACACGCCGGTCCGCGGCACGCCCTCGAGTACGACCTCGCCCGGGGTCAGGTGGGCGGCCCACATCCAGACGCAGGCCCCGTAGACCCGACCGAAGTAGCGCAGCGCCATGTCCTCGGCGGCCACACCGTTGGTGGCCGTGATCATCGGCAGTCGATCGCCGGCCGTACCGCCACCGACCACGGGGACGTCCGCCCACTCGACCAGGGCGGCCGGGGCCTGCTGGGTCTTGGTGGCCAACACCAGCACGTCGTCGGCCTGCAACGCGAGCTCGCCGGGCCCGGCCACGACCGGAACGGGCAGCGTCAGGTCCTCCTCCGGCGTACGCATCCGCAGCCCCCGGTCACGCAGGACGGCGAGGTGCTCGCCGCGGGCGACCAGGACCGCGGAGCGGCCGGCCTGGTGCAGTCGGGCGCCCAGACCGCCGCCGATCGCACCGGCCCCGATGATCACGTAGCGCACCACGGCGGCCAGGCTACCGGCGGAGAATAGCCCCCAAACTAGACTCCCTGGCATGACGATCTCTCTGGTCTTCGCCCTGCTCCTGGTGGTCGGCGTGGCCGTGATCGGCGTTGGCCTGGTCGTGCTGCTGGTGCTGCTGCTCCGCCGCGCTCCCGACTCGAGCGTGAACGGCTGAGCGGGATGCCGTTCGAGATTCCGAGCGACCTGCATCCGAGACTGATGCCGCTCGCCTGGATGCTCGGTCGGTGGGAAGGCACGGGGCGGGGGACATACCCGGGCACCGAAGACTTCGAGTTCGGGCAGCAGATCGACTTCGCGCAGAACGGTGGGGACTACCTGCACTACCTGTCGCAGACCTTCGAGACCGACGCGTCGGGTCGCGCGGTGCGCCCACTGACCATGGAGACCGGCTTCTGGCGGCCGCAGCCCGACGGCGGCCTCGAGGTGGTGATGTGCCACCCGGACGGGTTCGCCGAGGTCTGGTACGGCACCATGACCGGGGCGAAGATCGAGCTCGCCACCGACGCGGTGGTGCGCACCTCGTCGGCGCAGGACTACACGGCCGGACAGCGGCTCTACGGCAACGTCGAGGGCGACCTGCTCTGGACCTTCGACAAGGCGGCGAACTCCCAACCGCTGCAGTCCCACCTCTGGGCCCGACTCAGACGGGCTTAGCACTCAGCTCGGCCAGGCACGCGCCGAGCCACCGGTACGTCCACTCCTGGGCCAAGGCCCGGTTCTCGCAGAACACGATCGGCACGGACGGAAAGCGAGCCTGGGCCTCGGCGAGGGCCTCGGCCACGGTGGCTCCGGAACTGAACGTCTGGGTGAACACCTTGCTATATCCGGCCTCCACCACCACGGCGGCCCGGGGCAGCGCGGTGAGCTCGGCCAGGACGTAGGTCAACTTGCCGGACAGCAGCGAGGAGGTGAGGTCCTCAACCGACTTGCGTTCGACCACGGCCACCACCTCGTTGTCCACGGCCACCGCGTAGTCGCCGACCGCCAGCCGCTGGCGGGTGGTCGATGCCTGCTGGTGGGTGAACCGGTAGCCGTAGCGCTCACCGCTGTCCACGAGGATGTCCAGCACCGCTCCGTGGGCCCGGGCTGTGGGCAGGCTGACCTGAGGCCGGGCCTGCTTGGCCGTGCGGGCGGTCTGCCAGAAGATCACCTCGCGGCCCCGGGTCTGGGTGAGCACGAACTGCGACCGGTTCTCCCGGGCCCGGGTGAGCACCAGATCGACCGCCGCGCCGCGCCGGGACACCGTGCGGACTGGCTGTCGCTCGACCACCTCGGGATCCGCCGGCCACTCGGCGCGATGGCAGTAGACCTTGGTGGTTCGCGGCCAGACCTCACGCGCCTTGACCACCAGCCCCTCCGGGCCGAGCGGAATCCGGATCAGGTAGGGCAGCGAGGAGCCTGGCTCCGGGTTACGCGCGATGATGAGGTCATCCGGCACCCCGTCAGTATCGCGCTGGGGGTCGGGGGAAGAAATGCGAGACGGAGAACGCTGAGGTGAGCATGACGATCCGGCTGGACCATGGCGTCGACGCCGGCGTGCCCTGGCATTTCGGCGACCCGATGCGCGAGCAGCGCGGGCTGGAGCAGGGTGAGGGCGTTGTGGATCTGTCGCACCGCGGCGTGGTCACGGTCACCGGCCCGGACCGGCTGGGCTGGCTGCACTCGCTGACCACGCAGCACCTGGAGGCTCTGGAGCCGGGCCGCGGCGTGACCGCCCTGGTGCTGTCGCCGCAGGGTCATCTCGAGCATGCGCTCTACGGCGTCGATGACGGCGAGGCGTTCTGGGCACACACCGAGCCAGGCGCGACGCCCGGCCTGGTGGCCTGGCTGGACCGCATGCGGTTCCTCATGCGGGTCGAGGTCACCGACCGGAGCGACGCGTACGGGGTCGTCTGGACACCGGGGGACACGGTCGGCGGATATCTGGCCCGCGCGGCGGCCGACTCGCTCGGCGGGCGGGAGCTGTTCGTGCCCCGTGCCCGTCTCGACAGCGTCCTGTCCAACGCGCCACGCGCTGGGATGTGGGCGTACGAGGCCCGGCGGATCGCCGCCGGCGTCCCGCGGATCGGCGTGGACACCGACCACCGGACCATCCCCAACGAGGCCGGCTTGATCGGGGTAGCGGTGCATCTGGACAAGGGCTGCTACCGCGGTCAGGAGACGGTCGCCCGGGTGCACACCCTCGGCCGTCCGCCCCGCCGGCTGGTGCGGCTGCACCTGGACGGCAGTGTCGACGCCCTGCCGGAGCCGGGCACCCCGCTGGAGCTGGGCGGCCGCGCGGTCGGCTTCGTCGGCAGCTCGGCCCGGCACTTCGAGCTCGGGCCCATCGCCCTCGGGCTGGTCAAGCGCAGCGTTCCCGTCGACGCCGACCTGCTCATCGGCGACATCGCCGCCAGCCAGGAGGTGCTGGTCGACCCCGAGGTCGGCCTGCACGTCCGCCCGCAGCTCTGACCCCAATGAGCGAACGACCCGGCTTGGTACACCCAGCCGGATCGTTCACATCTGATCGAGGTGGCGCAGCTACGCGCCACTAGCTGCCCAGCTGGCTGAGCGTCTCCGCGTAGGGCCGGATCTCGCCGACCCGCTCGCCGTGACCGAGGACCGGGCCGCTGGCCTGCTCGGTCAGCGTCTCGTGTTCGAGACCCAGGCGCCCTAGCACGCCGGCCATGGCAGCGGCCCGGGCCCGCGTCGAGCCGTCGCTGACCTTGATGGCCACGCCGCGGCCGTCCGGCAGCCCCACCGCGTACGTCGCCTCGGCCCCGGCCTTGGCGATCAGTCCGGGTACCGCCCGGATCAGGGCGCACTCGTCCCGCGTGGTGCCGGACACGAACTCCGGATGTTCGCGGATCGCGTCGGCGACTGTTGCCCCGGGGCCCTCGGCTGCCGAGGCCAGCCAGCCGTAGGCCCGGGCCAAGGCGTACAGCGACAACGCGTACGCCGGGGCGCCGCAGCCGTCGACAACCAGGTTCTGGGCCTGCTCGTGAGCGAGGTCGTCGACCGCCTGCAGGATGGCCAGCTGGACCGGGTGGTCCGGGTCCCGGTACGTCCCAAGATCGTAGCCGCGGAGCTGGGCGGTCCGGATCATCCCGGCGTGCTTGCCGGAGCAGTTCATCGCAACCGGAGCCTTCGCCTGCCCGCTGCGGATCCAGGCCTCCCGCGCCGTCTCGTCCAGCGGCCAGTCCGGCGGCGTCTGCAGCACCGACTCGTCCAGCTCACCGCGCGCCAGGATCTCCCTCACCGCGTCCACGTGCATCGGCTCGCCAGAGTGCGAGGCGCAGACCACTGCCAGGTGCGCCCCGGACAGGTCAAGCCCGGCCCGCAGCATGCCCACCGCCTGCAGCGGCTTGAGCGCGCTGCGCGGATACATCGGCGCGAACTCCGCGCCGAGCGAGGCGATCAGCCCCCCGTCTGGGCCTGTGACGGCGACCCGACCCCGGTGCACGCTTTCCACGTAGCCGTTGCGTACGACCTCGACCAAGATCGGATCCGCGTCGAAGGGGTTGCCCATGCTACGAAATCTATGCCTGGTCCGCGGTAATGCCGTGGGGTTCCGCGCAAGGCGAACATCGTCCAACCGGCGCGGTGGTCCGCCGGATGGCCGTAGGCTTGGTCTACGTGAACTGGAACGATTTCGACGCCGCCCTGTTCGATCTGGACGGCGTGCTCACCCCCACCGCCGAGGTCCATATGCGGGCCTGGCAGGCGCTGTTCACCGACTTCTTGACCAAGCGGGGGTTCGTCGACCAGCCGTACGTCGAGAACGACTACTTTGCCTACATCGATGGAAAGCCGCGCTACGACGGCGTGCGCTCCTTCCTGGCCTCCCGCGGCATCACCCTGCCGGAGGGCGACCCGTCCGACGACCCCGCGACCGAGACGGTCTGCGGCCTGGGCAACCGCAAGAACCTCTTCTTCAATGCGGTGCTGAGCGACGAGGGCGTGCTGCCGTACCCGGGCTCGGTGCAGCTGCTGGACTTCCTGGCCGGACGCGGCACCAAGGTCGCGGTCGTCTCGTCCTCCAAGAATGCGCGGCCGGTGCTGGAGGCCGCCGGGATCGCCGAGCGGTTCGAGGTGGTGGTTGACGGCAACGTCGGCGCTCAGGAGCACCTGCCCGGCAAGCCGGCCCCGGACACCTTCGCGTACGCGGCCGCCCAGCTGGGCGTACCGAAGGACCGCGCGGTCGTCTTCGAGGACGCCCTCTCGGGGGTCGAGGCGGGCCGGGCCGGCCGGTTCGGGCTCGTGGTGGGGGTCGACCGCGGCGTCGGGTCCGAGCGGTTGATCGAGTCGGGGGCGGACATCGTTGTCACCGACCTCTCTGAACTGGCCGAGTGATGTTGGTTCCCGGGCCGGACGACCCGATCACCGTTGACGACCCGCTGGACCGGCTGCGGTTCCCGGTCGACGAGTGGGCGCTGACCGAGGCCGAGTACCGCAACGACGACCTCGGGGTGACCGAGACCCTGTTCGCGGTCGGCAACGGCTACCTGGGCATGCGGGGCAACGTCGAGGAGGGGCGCGAGACGCACTCCCACGGCACCTTCATCAACGGCTACCACGAGACCTGGCCGATCCGGCACGCCGAGGAGGCCTTCGGCTTCGCGCGCACCGGGCAGACCATTGTCAACGTTCCCGACAACAAGACCATGAAGCTCTACATCGACGACGAGCCGATGTTGCTCAGCGTTGCCGACATCGAGGACTACGAGCGGAGCCTGGACTTCCGCAACGGGCTGCTCCGCCGGGAGATCATCTGGCGGACCCCGGGTGGCAAGCGGGTCCTGGTGTCGTCCCAGCGGATGGTCTCCTTCACCCAGCGCCATCTGGCGATCATGACCTTCGAGGTCACCATGCTGGACGAGGATGCGCCGGTGGTGATCAGCTCGCAGACCCTCAACCGGCAGGACGGCCGCGACGAGTACCACGTGCGGAGTGCGGCGATGGGCGGCGGCGTCGACCCGCGCCAGGCGGAAGCGTTCCACGAACGCGTCCTCGAGCCGCAGAGCCACTGGTGGGCCGACAAGCGGATCATCCAGAGCTGGCGCTGCGTCAACTCCAAGATGACCATCGCCGTCGGCAGCGACCATCAGATCCTCACTGACAACGCCTACCGAGTCTTCACCTCCGCCGAGGAGGACACGGCCAAGATGGTCTACCGGGTTCAGGCTCGGGCCGGGCAGCCGATCACGGTGATCAAGACCGTCGCCTACCACACGTCACGGGGCGTCCCCACCCGCGAGCTGGTCGACCGCTGCCGCCGCACCCTGGACCGGGTCCTGGAGTACGGCATCGAGGCTGAGTTCGATGCCCAGCGGCGCTGGCTGGACGCGTACTGGGAGCGGTCCGACGTCGTGGTGCATGGCCAGCCGGCGCTGCAGCAGGCGATCCGCTGGAACCTGTTCCAGGTGGCGCAGGCGGCCGCCCGGGCCGAGCAGTCCGGCGTACCGGCCAAGGGGGTGACCGGGTCGGGCTACAGCGGGCACTACTTCTGGGACACCGAGATCTACGTGCTGCCGTTCCTCACCTACACCACGCCCCAGATGGCCCGCAGCGCGCTGCGGTTCCGCTACAACATGCTGCCCGCCGCCCGGCGCCGGGCCGCCGACCTGGCCCAGAGCGGCGCGCTGTTCCCCTGGCGCACGGTCAACGGCGAGGAGGCCTCGGCCTACTACGCCGCCGGCACCGCGCAGTACCACATCGACGCCGACATCGTGTACGCGCTGAGCAAGTACGTGCGCGCCAGCGGCGACC
>DASQUF010000438.1:0-2711 GCA_035641435.1 Propionibacteriaceae bacterium
CTGCGTCTGATGCGATGAAGGAGCGGGGCCTCCGCTCCTGGTGGGTCCCCGGCGGATGCTGGGGGTGCTCATCTCACACATTCGAGGAGGCCCCTTGTGAGCGAGTATGCATCCGGTCAGTTCGTCGGGATCGATCTGCACCGTCAGCGCAGCGTGCTGGTGCGCATGGACGCCGACGGGCAGCGGTTGGAGACCACCCGGATCAGCAACGACCCGGCATACCTCAAGGCGGTGATGGCCCGGGCTGGGGAAGCCCCGGAGGTGGTGCTGGAGGCCTGCTACGGCTGGTACTGGGCCGCGGACACCCTGGCCGAGCTGGGCGCGAAGGTGCACCTGGCCCATCCGCTGGGGGTGAAGGGTTTCGCCTACCGGCGGGTGAAGAACGACGCCGCCGATGCCGGGGACCTGGCCGACCTGCTGCGGATGGGCCGGCTGCCCGAGGCCTGGATCGCCCCGCCCGCGGTGCGGGAGCTGCGTGAGCTGGTGCGGCACCGCGCCAAGCTGGTCGGGCTACGCACGAACCTCAAGTGCCAGGTCCACGCCGTGCTGGCCTCGGCCGGGATCGCGGTGCCGATGAGCGACCTGTTCGGGGTCGCCGGCGCCGAGCTGCTCGACCGCGTCGTGCTGCCGGTGGCGATGCGCGCGAAGGTGACCTCCTGCCGTCGGGTGATCGACCTGCTCGACTTCGAGATCACCCACGCCACCAAGCTGGCCGCCGCCCGGTTGCACGCCGACCCCGGCCACGCCGCCGTGCAGACCATCCCCGGGGTCGGGCCGGTGCTGGGCGCGGTCTTCTGCGCCGAGATCGGCGATGTTCACCGGTTCGCCCGACCCGAGCAGTTGGCATGCTGGGCCGGGCTGACCCCACGCCACCGCGAGTCCGACACCAAGGTCCACCGTGGCCGGATCACCAAGCAGGGCTCGAAGCTGGTCCGCTGGGCCGCGATCGAGGCCGTGCAACGGGCCGGGTCGGACAACCCGATCGGCGCTGCCCGGGCCCGGATCACCGCCCGCCGCCCGAAGGCGGGCAACCAGGCCAAGGTCGCCGCCGCGCGGCTGCTGGTGCAGTGCGTGTTCTACGCCCTGCGTGATCACCACGTCCGCCGGTTGCAGGCCGGCGCACCCAAGCCGGAACAAGCCGCCGCATGAGCGGCCCGGCCACCCCCCACCAGCAGGGCGCAGGAGCGCGGTCGCCGCTAAGTCTGACTCCCCATCAGGGCAAGTCGTTCGTCTGATTGACCCCCTCCTGCACCCGGCGAGATCGCAACGCATCATGTCGCCTACGCACGCCGAAGGGATGACCGGACCCCCCACCCCGGGCGGCCCCAACCAACCCACGCCCCACCGATGAGGCAGCACCGATTCGCCACGAACACCACAGAACGGGACGCTGCGGAACTGGACCCTTTCCCGCCCTGAACATCGTGCGCTGACCGGCGCCTCCGGCCGCTCCGCGGTCGGGCTCCGCCCGAGCCTTGACCGCGACGCCTCACATCAGCGCGCTCACGAACCGGCGGGAAAGGCAAAAAGAACGGAAGCGCCAGGAGTTGACCGGCCCCGCTCCTTCAGGGATGACCTAGCCCGGTCATCCGGTTCGAGAAATACCCCGCCGGGGGCGGCGTGCCTGAGCCGGGAGGAATGCGAGGAGCTCTTCGTTGCGGTGCCGCGGGTAGCAGGCGTCGGTCACTTTCCCGGTCGCGACCTCCAACGCGGCGAACAGCGTGGTGGTGCCGTGCCGAACGTAGTCGTGGGTCTGCTCCTCCGGGGTCCCAGGCCGAATTTGCAGGCTCGGCGCGGTCCGGTCCAGCGCCTGGACCTGGCTCTTCTCATCGACGCACAACACGATCGCCGCCTCGGGCTGGTTGAGGTAGAGCCCGACGATGTCGCGGATCTTGGCCTCCAGTTCCGGGTCGGTGGAGAACTTGAACGTCTGCGACCGCCACGGCTGCAGCCCCCATTTCTTCCACGTCGTGGACACCGTGAAGTCACTGACACCCAGATGCTTCGCCAGCAGCCGCGACGACCAGTGCGTGACCCCGAGCCGCTCAGGCGGCGGCTCCAACGTCGCGAGCACGATCCGCATCGGATCGATCGACAGCGGCCGGCCCGACTTCGCCCGGTCGTCCAAGCCGGCTATGCCCTCCGCGGCATAGCGACGTTTCCAGCGGATCACCGCAGGCTTGGACACCCCGACCCGGTGCACGATCTCGTTCGTGCCTACGCCATCAGCGGCCAGCAGCACGATCCGAGCCCGCTGCGCCAGGCCCGCCCGCAGCGACGGCGACCGCAGCCAGCCCTCCAGCTCAGCCCGATCGTTCGGCGGAACCTCCACGCCCACAGTCAACGACATGCATCATGATCCCCTGAAGTAACGCTACTACTTACCTAGCACGACACCCGCGAGGCGTGGTACCGCGAACAACCGGTCAGGCACGAAGCGTGACGGCACTGTGCAGCGCTGCTCGGTTGTCCGACGGGCTGCTCGCCTACCCGATGACGCAATAGTCGACGAGCAGATAGCCAGTCGGTGAGGTCGTGCTTCGGATCGACTCGAGCCGAATCGCCGGCAAGCCCTTGAGGAGCCTCCGCCCGCTGCCCGCGATCGTCGGTGCGATCACCAGCCTGAGCTCGTCAACGACGCCCGCGGCAAGCAGTGCCTGGGCGACCGAGATGCTTGCGTGCACGCCGATGTCGGCGCCGGGTTGGTTCCT
>DASQUF010000439.1:0-6605 GCA_035641435.1 Propionibacteriaceae bacterium
CTAGCTTTCGCCAGAGCAGTCAAGTATGAGTTTGGACATGGCGATGTTGCCGGGGCGTCCGGCCCTCGGCGTTGGCGCGATGAGGTGGCTGGTCGAGTCCGCAGGGTGTGGGTCGCGGTGGGGTGGCAGGCTGATCAGGCGCCGTCGGGGCGGCAGGCTTTCGTGTTCGCCGTGAGCGGCCCAGCGCGGACGGGCGGCAAGCTAGGGTGCGCCGTCGTACGGCATAGCTAACGTGGCCGTCACCGTCCGCGTCTGCGCCTTCCTCGACGATAACGCTCCTCATCGAAGGGTTCTAGGGTGGTGAGCAGCCGGTAGGCGAGGCGGCAGGCGTGCCTGGCCAGCGCGACCCGCGCTTGGATCGGAGTCATGCCGCGATTGCGGTACTCGCGGTCACGTTCGGCGAACGCTGGTGAGAACCGGGACAGTCCCCAGGCGATGCCCATCAGCGCGTCGCGGTGTTCGGCCAGTCCCTGGCGGGATATCCGGCCGCGGTGACGGATCGTGGCCGACTCGTAGAGGGCTGGGGCAAGGCCGGTGGCGGAGTACAGGTGCTCAGCGTCGGGGTAGCGGTTGATCGGCAGGCTGTGCGCGGCGAACCCGGCCGCGCGGACCACCGCCACTCCGGGCAGGGTGGTCAGGACCTGCCCGCCGGCGCCGGTAAGCAGCGGCTCCAGGTCCGCCTCGAGCGCGGCAATGTCAGCCTGCAGCGCCTGGTGCCGGGCGAGATCACGGTCCAACCGTTCCGCACGCTGCTCAGCGTCTGGTGGCGGGGGAAGACAGCAGCGCCACCGGTGCGCCCAGTAGTCCGCGTCGGTCCTGCGGAACCGGCCGACCGCTCGGGCTTGCAGTGACCGCACCGTCGGCGCGCGGCCAGCGAAAGCCACCGCGCAGGCCAGCACCGCCTGACCCGATGGCTGGTCCAAGGCCAGGCTGCGGCCGTGCGCCGCCGGCGCCGACAACCCCGGGGCCAGCGCGTTGAGCTGGTCATGGAGCCGTTGCTGGATGATCTTGCGGTCGTGCACCAGCCCACGACGATGACGCACGACCGCGCGGAGGGCATCAATCTCCACCTCATCGACCCAGCGCCGACCGCCGCCTTGACGAGCCAGATAGGTCAGCGCGGCGCAGTCACGGTCATCGGTCTTGAACCGGCCCGAGCCGAGCTGGGTCCGAGCCGCCTTGGTTTCCGACGGGGCGAACAGCCGCACCGCGCCGGGATAGCGCTGCTCCAACGCGCTCGTCCAAGGACGGTGCAAACTCCCCGTTGCCTCGATCGCGACCACCACCCCCGGGTGTCCCGCGTCGTGTGAAGACACCAGGCGTTCCACACCGGCAAGGCCGTCGCGAGAGACCGGCATCGACACCGGCTCGACGAGCAGACCGGAACCGTCGCTAAGCCAGACCCGGTTCGACACCTTGCCCGGATCAATCGCCAGCACCAACGTCGACGGCTCCAACGCCGCCTGCAACAAAGACACGAGTAGGCCTCCTCTACTGAGGACCCAGCCCTCGACCGAGGGACCAGGAAGCCATCCCTTGACGGCCCATCATCAGCCTGCGCTCGTCGGTGTCAACGTCGTTCATGCTCGCTGCGCTGCGCGTGCTCCACGCTGACACCTCCCACGCGCCGGCTCTCGAGCCACCAATCAAGGAATGCCCACTCATGGCCTATCAGTTACACCCCGCCGTAGGTGTCGATGCGGCCGCGGGCCCGCAGCGTCACCACGAAAATCAGCACGCCGGCCAGCACCGCTGGGATCCAGCCGAGGCCGAGGCTGGCGTTGACCCGAAGATCCCGGACCATGCTCAGGCCGATGAACAGTGGGATCGGCACGGCCATCAGCGGGTAGCTGGACAGGTGCAGCGGCCACCAGAAGAACTTGTTGATCTCGTCGTAGAACAGTCCCCAGCAGCTGACCGCGGCGACCAGGCTGCCGAAGATCTGCAGCGTCGGGCCGACCCCGAGCACGTTGAACGCCACGTTGAAGTCGGGGCGCACCGCCGGGTCGTAGCTCGGCAGGTAGGTCGGGTCCAGGCCGGTGAAGTCACCGGCCTGAGACAGTGTGGCCGTGTCGCGGATGACGGCGAACGAGGCGTCGAAATACTCCATGGTCAGGTACGGCAGGACGAGACCGAGCAGAAGCAGCACCAGGATGCCGCCGACCTGAAGGGCGCGGGCGCCGGTGACCGTCGCTCCGCCCCAGCGGACCAAGACCTTGTCCACCTGGTCATCCTCGCAGAGACGTTTCGCCGCCAACGACAATGTTGAGATGGAGATCCGCCGCATCCCGCGACGGGTCCGGCCCTTCCTCCTCGCGGGCCTGGTGGCACTAGTCGTGCTGGCCCTGGTCGCGATGGCTGCCGCCGTCGCCCTGTCCCGGGTGCGGGTGCTGACGGAGCAGCGGCTCACCGAGCGGATGGTCGACGTCGCGCTCTGGTCGCCGGCGCTCGGCCGCCGGACCACGGTGCGGCTGCTGCTGCCCTTGGCGTACGAGGACCGCCCGCAGGCGCGCTGGCCATCGGTGTACCTGCTGCATGGCTGCTGCGACGACTACCTCAGCTGGACCCGGTCTACCGACATCGAGGAGCTGAGCGCCACGAGCGACGTGCTTGTGGTGATGCCGGACGGCGGCCGGGCCGGCTTCTACTCCGACTGGTTGGACGGTCCGGGCTGGGAGACTTTCCACACTGTCGAGCTGCCGGCTCTGCTGGCCGACCGCTACCGGTCCAACGACCGGCGGACCGTGGCCGGGATCTCGATGGGCGGTCTGGGCGCTCTGGGGTACACCGCCCGCCATCCTGGGCAGTTCCTCGCCGCCGCCTCGTTCAGCGGCATCGTGCACACCCGCCGGTCCCCGGACGAGTCGCGGGCCTACCTCGGACTGCTGCGGTCCCAAGATGAGCACCCCTACCGCTTGTGGGGTGCGCCGACGGTGGACGCGGCCATCTGGGCCACCCACAACCCCTACGACCTCGCCCCGCGCCTGACCGCCGTGCCGTTGTTTGTCTCGGTGGGCGACGGACGCCCCGGTCCGCTGAACCCCGACGGCGCCGAGGACCCGATCGAGTCGAGCCTGTTGGCCGAGAACGAGGCGCTGCAGGAGCGGCTGACGCAGGTGCGCGCGAACGCCACCTTCGACTTCTACGGTCCGGGCTCCCATGACTGGCCCTACTGGGAGCGCGCCCTGCACCGGGCCTGGCCGCTGCTGACGGATGCGCTCTGACTCCCGGCCGGGCTCGTTCTGCCCGATTTCCTGACCTGTCAGTGGCCGGTCCTAAGGTGAGTGCGGACCATGAGCCTCCGAATCCACCGCGCCGAGCGCGCCGACCATCTGGTGAGCGCGCTCGGGGCGATGCTGAGTGACCCGCTCCCCGACCCGTTCGCCACCGAGATCGTCAGCGTGCCGACGCCGGGGGTTGAGCGGTGGCTCAGCCAACGGCTCGCGGCGCAGTTGGGCACCCGGCCGGGACGTGCGGATGGCGTCTGCGCGGCAGTCGACTTCTGCTCCCCCCGACGACTGGTCGCCCGAGTCCTGGCGGTGACCGAGGCCGGCGCTGAGGAAGACGATCCGTGGCAGCCCGACCGGATGGTCTGGCCGCTGCTGAGGGTCATCGACGAGTCCCGAGACCAGCCGTGGGCCCGGTTGCTGTGGGCCCACCTCGACGGCCGAGCCGGTCGGCGCTGGTCGGTGGCTCGGCACCAGGCGGAGCTGTTCGCCGCGTATGCGGCCAGCCGGCCGGTCATGCTGCGCGCCTGGTCCGAGCACCGCGACATCGACTCGGCCGGTCAGCCGCTCGGGCCCGACCACGTCTGGCAGGCCGAGCTGTGGCGACGGCTCCGCGCTCTCGTCGACACGCCGGAGCCGGCGGACCGAGTGTCCGCGGCCGTGCGCGCACTACGGGAGCGTCCGGAGGCGGCGGAGCTGCCCTCCCGGCTGTCCGTGTTCGGCGCGACCCGGCTCGAGGCCGACCACGTGGCCGTGCTGGCCGCGCTGGCCGCCTTCCGCGAGGTCCACCTCTGGCTACCCGCGCCGTCCCCAGGCCTGTGGCAGAAGGTGGCCGACCGCCTGGAGCGGGACGGGATGCCGACCAGCCGTCGCCGGGTCGACGACCACACCGAAGGGCTGGTCGGCCACCGGCTCCTGGCCTACCTCGGCCGTGACGCGCGGGAGCTGCAGCTCACTCTGGCCGCGGCCGGTGCCGACCTGGCCGACGAGCACCTCACGGCGCCGGACAGGCCGCCGCCGCTCACCCTCCTCAGCCGGTTGCAGTCCGACATCGCCGCGGATCGGGAACCGCAAGCCACCGCCGAACGCCCGGTGCTGGATCCGACCGACCGTAGCGTGGTGCTCCATGCCGCCCACGGTCCGGACCGCCAGGTCGAGGTGCTGCGCGAGGTCTTGGTCGGGCTGCTGGCCGACGACCCGACGCTCGAGCCCCGGGACATCGTCGTGATGTGCCCGGACATCGAGACCTTCGCGCCGCTGATCGCCGCGGCCTTCGGTCTGGACACCGCCGACACCGAGGCGGAGCATCCCGGGCACCGGCTCCGGGTGCGGCTGGCCGACCGCTCGTTGCGGCAGCTCAACCCGCTGCTCGCGGTGGTCAGCCGCGTCGTCGCGCTGGCCGATGGACGGATGCCCGCGTCGGCGATCCTCGACCTCTGCGCGACCACTCCGGTGGCGCGTAGGTTCTCCTTCACCGCCGACGAGCAGGACCGCCTGCAGGACCTGGTGGCCCGGGCGGGCGTGCGCTGGGGTCTGGACGCCGAGCGGCGCGGCCGGTTCGGGCTGGCCGACTTCGGACAGAACACGTGGGCGGCCGGGCTGGACCGGCTACTGCTCGGCGTGGCCATGGACGAGAGCGAGCAACGGTTCCTGGGCACGGCATTGCCGATGGACGACGTGGACTCCTCCGACGTCGACCTGATCGGTCGGCTGGCCGAGCTCGTCGCCCGGCTCCGGACCGTCACCGACGCGTGCCGGTGGCCGCGGCCGGTGGCCGGCTGGGTGGAGCTGTTCAAGCAGACGCTCGAGCTGCTGACAGAGGTCTCGCCGACCGACCGCTGGCAGCTGGGCCACGCGTTCGCCGAGCTGAGCCGGCTGGCCGATGTGGCGGAGGCACCCGCCTCACCCGCGCTGGCCCTCGCCGACGTAGCGGACTTGCTCGCCGACGCCTTCCGGGGCCGGGCCAGCCGGGCGAACTTTCGGACCGGCACCCTCACCGTGGCCAGCCTGCTGCCGATGCGGGCGGTGCCCCACCGGGTGGTCTGCCTGCTCGGGGTGGACGACGGGACGTTCCCCCGGCGGCGGCCGCCGGACGGAGACGACATCACCGAGACCGACCCGTGGGTCGGCGATCGGGACCCGCGGAGCGAGGACCGGCAACTGCTGCTGGACGCCATCATGGCCGCCGAGGAGCGGCTGCTTGTCGTGTACGCCGGCGCAGACCCGCGGTCCGGGGCCGACATCCCCCCGGCGGTACCGATCGGTGAGCTGCTGGACGCCCTCGACCTGACCGCCCGGACCACCGACGGCAGACCGACCCGGGAACAGGTGACGGTACGCCACCCGCTCCAGCCGTTCGACCCCCGCAACTTCGAGCCGGGCGAGCTGGGCCGGCCCGAGCCGCTGAGCTTCGACGTCGGAGCGCTGCGCGGGGTGCGGGCCGTGACCGCGGACCGTCGGCCGACCCGGCCGATCTTCGATCGGGCGCCGTTGCCGGAGGTGCCCGACTCCGGCCTGGTCGAGCTGACCGACCTGCTCCGGTTCTTTGCCCACCCGGTCCGGGCCCTGCTGCGGGAGCGCGGCGGGCTGTTCCTCCGGGAGGACGAGGCGCAGCCCGACGAGCAGATCCCGGCCGCCTTGCAGGGGCTCGAACGCTGGTCGGTCGGTGACCGGATGCTCCGACTGCGGTTGCAGGGTCACGACCTGAACCGTCTCCGGGACGCGGAGTGGCGGCGGGGGGCGATCCCGCCGCGGATGCTCGGCGCGCGGGTGCTGGGGCAGCTGATGGAGGAGGTCGAGGAGGTGGCCGGCGTGGCCAGCGACCTTGTCACGGACGGACCGAGCCGCCACGAGGTCGACGCGCTGCTGCCCGGCGAGGTCCGGCTCACCGGCACCGTCGGTCAGGTCCACGCCGAGCACCTGGTCCGGGTCGGGTTCTCGCGACTGTCCGCCAAGCACCGGTTGGCCGCGTGGCTAGAGCTGTTGGCACTGACCGCAACCGACCCCTCGCGACCCTGGCGGGCCGTCGCCGTCGGCGCGCGCGGACGCTCGGTGCTGGGGCCGGTCAGCGGACCTTGGGCCAACCGGGTGCTGGCCGATCTGGTCGAGCTGCGGCGAACCGGGCTGCGCGAGGCGCTTCCGTTCGCCGTCCGGACCTCGGCGCACTACGCCGCCCTTCGACAGGCCGGACAGCCGCTGGGCCGCGACCAGCTCCGTGAGCTGGACAAGACGTGGGCGATGGAGCGCGACTCCGCGTACGAGCAGTACTTCGGCCCCGGGGTGCCGCTGACCGGTCTGATGGCCGAGGAGTCACGGTCCGACGAGGAGCGTGGCGCACTGGGAGAGCCGAGCCGGCTCGGCACCCTGGCCCGGCGGGTG
>DASQUF010000440.1:0-7699 GCA_035641435.1 Propionibacteriaceae bacterium
AGGTGGACGGCGTCCGGACGGCCATCCCCCGGGCGGCCTGGCTGCTCGGGATCATGGCCCTCGGCTTTGGGCTCTCGGAGGGCACCGCGGTCGACTGGTCCTCCCTGCAGGTCACCGACGTCGCCCAGGTCGACACCGAGACCGGCTCCCTCGGGCTGGTCGCAGTCAGCGGCTCCATGGTGCTGATCCGACTCGTCGGCGACCGGTTGGTTACCCGGTTCGGCCGCCGGGCGGTCGTTCGCTTCGGCGGCACCACCGCGGCGGTCGGCTACCTCACCGTCACCCTGGTCGACGCCCTGCCTCTGCTGCTGCTCGGCTGGGCCCTGGTCGGCTTCGGTGTCGGCATGATCGCCCCGCAGGTGTACGCCGTGGCCGGGCACATCGGTGGCGGCCGGGTGCTGGCCGTGGTGGTCACCTTCGGCTACGCGGCGTTCCTGATCGGCCCGGCCCTGATCGGCTTCCTGGTCACCCAAATGGGCATCCAACGGGCGATGGCCGTGCCGGCGGTCCTCTGCGTGGCGATCGTCGCCCTGGCGGCCACCATGCCGAAGCAGGACGCCGACCTGCACCGCTGACCACTCCTCGCTAACTGCTGGTCGCGGTCGGACACCCCCGCGATGCTTCCCTGTTGTGTCAAGTGGCCGGTTCCTCCGTTGTTGAGGGTGTGCCGGTGCTCGGCGCGGTCAAGCCTGGGCGGGCAGGGTCGGGTTTCGCGGCGGGGTTGATCGCGCCTGCGCGCCGGCGGGTCGGCTGGCGATGGAGGAACCGGCCGGGGTGAGGTCGCGGTGTTGCGGTGAGGGTGTGGCGGGTCGGAGGAGGTAGTAGACCTCGCGGGCGATCAGACGTTTCAGGCAGCGGATGGTCTCGAGTTTGGAGTGGCCCTCGGTGGTCTTGCGCGTGACGTAGGCCCGGGTGCGGTCGTCGACCCGCATCCGACAGATGGCGATCATGTGGAGGGCGGAGTTGGCGTGGCGGTCTCCGCCGCGGTTGAGCCGGTGCCGCTGCGTCCTGCCGGAGGAGGCGGGCAGTGGCGCGACCCCGCACAGCATGGCGAACGCGGGTTCGGACTGGATGCGTTCGGGATTGTCGCCGAAGGTGACCAGCAGCTGCCCGGCGGACTCGATGCCGATGCCGGGTTCGGCCAGCAGTTGCGGGGCCAGGTCAGCGACCAATGGTTCGATCACCGTGTCCAGATCGGCGATCTCGTTGTTCAGCTCCAGGATGCGGCGGGCCAGCGACTTCATCGCGATCCGGGTTGCGACGGCCGGGTCGCGAGAGCCGTCGGTGTCGGGCCGCCACGCCGCGCAGGTCCGGACCAGCTGCGTCCGGGACAAGTTCCGCACCTGGTCACGTAACTGTTCGGGGGCGGACACGATGTGGTGCCGCAGCACCTGCAACGCCTTGGTGCGGGCCCGGACCGCGGTGGAGCGGGTCAGCCGCAGCACCCGCACCGATTCCACCATCCCGTCTCGAGACTTCGGGATGCTGGTGCGTTGGCCAGCCAGGGCCGCTCGGGCGGCGGCGATGGCGTCGAATGTGTCGGACTTCCCGCGGCGGCGCCGATCGGTCCGGTCCGGGCGATCGACCTCGCAGACCTCGACGTCGGCGGCGGTCAAGTGCCGGGCCACCCCGGCGCCGTAGCTGCCCGTGCCCTCGACCCCGACCCGGGCCACGACCCCGAAACCGCGCATCCAGCGCAGCAACCTCCCATAGCCCGCCCGGGTGGTCGGGAACGCCTCGACGCCGAGCTCCACGCCGTTGATGTCGATCACCGCGGCCATGTGGAGATCGCGGTGGGTGTCGATCCCGCCGATCACGCACCGGCGGTCAGGTTCGACCTGGGAACGTGGAGCGGGAAGTGTCATGCTGGCCATGTCGGCCCTCCTCCAAAGATGGGACAGGGGTCGGCTGAGACCCACCGAGTCAGCGGACACGACAGTGACGGTCTGTGGCAGCAGGCTTCCCTTAAGTCACATCTGACTGGCGAGGCTGAGCCTCACCGGGTGCCCCAGGTCACCGACAGATCGCGAGAAGGACAGAACCGTCGGTCGCAACCGGGGTCAGGAAACCTGGGGCCGCCCGGCCATCCCATACTCACTGTCGCAACCATCCGCCCTCGCAGGCTCGGGCTCCCGCCAGGCCCGTCCACGCTCCGCTGTGCCCGCGCCCGGGCGCCGACTCCGCTCGTCTCCGGGCTACTCGGCGGTGAACTGGATCTGGTGCCAGCCGGTCGCGCCGCGGGGAAAGACCTTGGTCCGCTGCTCGGGCTGGGTGACGCCGGTCAGGTCGGTGGCCCGGACCTGGGCGCTGTGCAGCCCCGGCGGACCGAGGTAGCGGAACGACCACTGCCGCCACAGGTCGATGCCACCGTCCGCGGCCAGAGTGGCCTCCTGGCACTCGCCCTGTCGATCCGAATCTCGACCTTGGCGATGCCACGGTGCTGGGCCCAGGCGACCCCGGCGATCACCGGCCTGGTCTTGAGCAGGGTGGTAAGGGACTTCGGGACCTCGATCCGGCTAGCAGTGAGCACCGGGGCGTCGGTGGCCCAGTCCCGCTCGGTCCAGTACGCGGTGCGCTCGGCGTAGGTGGTGAACTCGACCACTGATGCGCCGGATCGCCTCCGCCGGGCAGACCGCTGGTGGGTTTGAACGCTTGACCGACCAGAGCGGCCGGCCACGGCTCTACCGGAGTCTCTCAGGAAGCCACCGCTACGCTGGCGCCGTGACCAGGTCGGACCTGACCCCGCCGCGGCTCCGGGTCCAAACTGCCCCCATCGATGACCCGGGTCCGCTGCTGTCCCGACTGCCGGTCGACGACGCGTACGCCTGGGTGCGGCACGGCGACGGGCTCGTCGGCTACGGCGAGGTCGTCCGCCACAAGCCGGAGAGCATTGCCGAGGCGGACGCGTGGTTCCGCGACCTGGCTGCCGCCACCGAGGTCGTGTCCGAGCTCGCGGAGCCACCAGCGGGCGCCGGACTGATGGCGTTCGGCAGCTTCGTCTTCGACCCGGAGAACACCGCCGGGCAGTCGGTGCTGGTCGTCCCGCAGGTGGTGATCGGCCGCCGCAACGGGCAGTCCTGGCTGACCTGGATCGGCACCGATGCTCCGAAACCACCGGTCGTCACCGCGCCGACTCCGCCCGACGACGTGCGGTTCTCACCCGGCGGCCTGGACGAGGTGGCCTGGCCCGCGGTGGTGGCCGAGACCGTCGCCAGGATCGGTCGGGGCGACGTCGGCAAGGTGGTGCTCGCCCGGGACGTGGTGGCCGAGGCTCGGAGCGATCTCGATCCGCGCTGGTTGGCCGGCCGGTTGGCCGCGACGTACCCGCAGTGCTGGACCTTCCTGGTCGACGGGCTGGTCGGAGCGAGCCCCGAGATGCTCGTCAAGCGGGAGGCCGGACTGGCCCTGTCCCGGGTGCTGGCGGGAACCATCAGGCGTACCGGCGATGACAACCGCGACCTGAACCTGGCAGCCGCACTGGCCAAGTCCAGCAAGGACCTGCAGGAGCACGAGTACGCGGTGGCCTCGGTGGCCCGCGCCCTGGCTCCCTTCTGCTCGGGCATGAACGTGCCCGAGGCGCCCTACATCCTGGGGCTGCCCAACGTGCTGCACCTGGCCACCGACGTGACCGGGGTGGCCGAGCCGGGAGTAAGCGCGTTGGCGCTGGCCGCGGCGCTGCACCCGTCGGCGGCGGTCTGCGGCACGCCGACCGATCAGGCCCGGGCACTGATCGCCGAACTCGAGCACCTGGACCGGGCGCGGTACGCCGGGCCGGTGGGGTGGATCGATGCCCAGGGCAACGGAGAGTGGGCCATCGCGTTGCGCTGCGGGCTGATCAGCGAGACCGACCCGCGGCAGATCCGGCTGTTCGCTGGCTGCGGCATCGTAGCGGGGTCCGACCCGGCCGCCGAGCTGGCCGAGTCCGTGGCCAAGCTGGTGCCGATGCGCGACGCCCTGCTCGGTTGAGTGCCGAACGCGTCGTCGCAGTCGTGCTGGCGGGGGGCGCCTCCCGGCGGTTCGGATCCGACAAGCTGGCCGCGGAGGTGGGCGGGGCGTCGCTGCTCGACGTGGCCGTCAGCGCCCTGCCCGCCGAGATGCCTGTGATCGTCGTCGGTCCCGAGCGTCCGACGGCGCGGTCCGTCACCTTCACCAGGGAGCAGCCGCCGGGTGGCGGCCCCGCCGCGGGGCTCGTCGCTGGCGTGCGCGCAGCCCTGGAGGTCATCCCGCAGATCATCGTCGTAGTGCCAGGTGACGCGCCGGCTGCCGGCCGCGGGGTGCTGACCATGGTCGCCGCCCTTGGCGACCACCAGGCGGCCGTGGGCGTCGACGCGGCCGGCCAGTGGCAACCCCTGCAGCTCGCCCTTCGGCCGGCTGCCGCCCAGCAGCTGGTCGAGCTCGCCGGGCCGGACGGCGCCGCCGGTCAGTCGGCTCGGCGGTTGCTCACCCGTCTCGACCCGCCGCCGCAGCCGGTCACCCTCGATCCGGCGGCTCTGTTCGACATCGACACCCCCGACGCCCTGCAGACCTGGCTGCACCGCGGCAACTCTTGACGCGACTCTGCCCCGCTCACCTCCGGCTCCCTGCTGACGGCCCGCTCACCCCAGTTGCCCTGAATTGCTGCCGCGCGTTTCATCATTCAGCGGCGTGTCGCGGCATCGGCGGGTGACTAGCGGCAGAAAGTCAGGTTGAGTTCTCGGCCACCGGGTCATGCAGCTCGCCCCTGTTGGGACCGGTGGGCCAAGGACTGCCCTGAGAAACTGCCGCGAGTGGTGGCCGAAAGGCGCGACACGCCGCTGAATGATGAAACGCGCGGCAGAAAATCAGGGGTCATGCCCTGACCGAGCCCTCAGGCGAACGGGGGCCGGCCGTCCCGGGTCTGGCTGACCCGGCCGGCCAGCCGCCAGGCCCGAGCCACCACATCCCGGTCGGCCACGGTGACCAGGTTGCCCATCACCCGCAGGGCGACGGTCATCAGCAGCCGGGAGCGCATCCCGATCGGCCCGAGGCGGGCCAGCAACCCGGGTACGGTGATCAGCCCGGCCAGCCGGCGGGCGATGGAGAACGCGGGGCCGTAGTGGGCGCGGAGCAGGGCGGGCCAGTCCTGCTGGAGGTCCGACCCCGCGGCGAGCAGCTCGGCCACCAGCCGCCCGGTCTCTAGCCCGTAGTCGATGCCCTCGCCGTTCAGCGGGTTGACGCAGGCCGCGGCGTCGCCGATCAGCGCCCAGTTCGCTCCGGCGACCCCGCTGACCGCCCCGCCCATGGGCAGCAGGGCCGAGGTGGGCACGCGCACCGACCGGCCCAGCTGCCACTCATCCCGGCGCTGGTCGGCGTAGTACTCCAGCAACGGCCGCAGCGACAGGTTCGCCGGCCGTTTCGCCGTGGCCAGGGTCCCGACCCCGAGGTTCACCTGGCCGCCAGCCAGCGGGAAGATCCAGCCGTAGCCCGACAGCAGCTCCCCGGCGGGTCCGCGCAGCTCGAGGTGGGAGGAGATCCACCGGTCCTCCCGGCCCGAGTCGAGGTAGGCCCGCGCCGCGACGCCGTAGACCGTGTCGCGGTGCCACCGCCGGCCGAGCACGCGGCCGAGCGGCGAGCGTACCCCGTCGGCGACCACCAGCCGAGCGCAGCGGACCTCCCGGCGACCATCCCCGGTGGCAAAGACGACTCCGCGTACGCGCTCCCCGTCCCGGACCACGTCGACCGCCTTCGCGGGCGGCAACGGGCGGGCGCCCGCTGACAGCGCGGTCCGGCGCAACATGTCGTCCAGCTCGGTCCGAGCCACCGCTGAGCCATGCGGGGGTAGCGAGCCGCCGGGCCAGGGCAGCTCGAGGACCTGGCCGAAGCCATGAGCCCGAAGGCCCACATTGACCGTGTGCCGCCGGGTCCACTCGCCCAGGCCGAGCCGGTCCAGCTCACCCATGGCGCGAGGGGTCAGCCCGTCGCCGCACGACTTGTCGCGGGGGAACACCGCCGCGTCAGCCAGCGCGACCTCCAACCCGGATCGCGCCGCCCAGGTCGCGGCCGCGGATCCGGCCGGCCCAGCGCCGACGACGAGCACGTCGGCCTCCTCAACCCAGGTCGTCACGCCGCGGCACCCACGGGCCCAGTGTTGCACCGGGACACCGACCCTTATTTCGCACCGGAAATGTTGCGTAATTCGCAGCGTCGTCCCTAGTCCGCCTCGGTATTGAGGTCCTGGCGACAAGTCGTAGAGTGGGGGCCGCGGAGTTAGTGAACGAATTCACGAGCGAGGATCGGAGCGCCGTCAGCCTGATATGAGTCCCTACCTCGGCATCGTCATCCTGCTGGCTATCGCGGCCGGCTTCGTGGGCCTGACCATTCTCACGAGCATGCTGGTGGGCCCTGGTCGCTACAACCGGGCCAAGTACGACTCCTACGAGTGCGGCATCGAGCCGACCCCGCAGCCGGTGGGCGGCGGCCGGTTTCCGGTGAAGTACTACATCACGGCGATGCTGTTCATCGTCTTCGACATCGAGATCGTCTTCCTCTACCCGTGGGCGGTCTCCTTCGGCCAGATGGGGACGTTCGCCCTGGTCGAGATGGTGCTGTTCATCGCCACGGTCTTCATCGCGTACTTCTACGTGCTGCGCCGCGGCGGACTGGAATGGGATTGATCACCGATGGGTGTTGAGGAGAAGCTGCCGACGGGGGTGCTGCTGACCACCCTCGAGGACATCTTCGGCTACATGCGGAGTGCGGCGTTCTGGCCGGCCACGTTCGGGCTGGCCTGCTGTGCGATCGAGATGATGACCTACGGCGCACCGCGCTACGACTCGGGGCGCTGGGGCCAGGAGGTCTTCCGGGCCTCCCCGCGCCAGGCCGACCTGATGATCGTCGCCGGCCGGGTGAGCCAGAAGATGGCGCCGGTGCTGCGGCAGATCTACGACCAGATGCCGAACCCGAAGTGGGTGCTGGCGATGGGCGTGTGCGCGAGCACGGGCGGGATGTTCAACAACTACGCGATCGTCCAGGGCGTCGACCACGTGGTCCCGGTGGACATGTACCTGCCCGGCTGCCCGCCGCGGCCGGAGATGCTGATCGATGCGATGTTCAAGTTGCGGGAGAAGGTGCGGCACACCCCGATCGGGCTGAACGCGATCGCCGCCGACGCCGCGGCCGAGCAGCGTCAGCTGGAGGCGCCGGCGCTGGTCGAGCGGAAGGGCCTGCTGCGGTGACCGACGAGGGTATGCGTCCTGAGCCTGTCGAAGGGCAAGACTCCGACGCTTCGACAAGCGCAGCGCACATTCACGAGGAGTCCGACGCCGAGGCCCGGGTCAAGGGCGCCGACCCGCAGGGGGAGTCCGAGCCGGACGCCGGCACCCGGCCCGAGAAGCTGACCGGACCGGAGCCGGCGGTCTCCTCGGCCGACGACGAGGCGGGCGAGCAGCAGGCCGAGACCGGCCAGGCCGAGGTAGCGGTGGCCGAGCCGACCGCCGAGGTGCTGGAGACCCGCACGGGCATGTTCGGCGTACGCGGCACCGGGGACACGTCCGGTTATGGCGGACTGACCCGGACGATCGAGTTCCCCGGCGCGGCTACGCCGCCGTTCGGCGACTGGTGGGACTCGGTGTACGCGCGGATCGGCGAGCTGGTGCCGAACTACAGCGACGTGATCACCAAGGTGGTCATCCACCGCGGCGAGATCACCTTCCACGTCAACCGCGACCACCTGCTCGAGCTG
>DASQUF010000441.1:0-6606 GCA_035641435.1 Propionibacteriaceae bacterium
CGAAGATCCAGGCGATCGTGCTGCGGGCGCGGATGTGACGCAGCCGTGGCTGCAGCCGTTGTAGCCGGTGACGTCGGCCTTCTCCAGGACGCCAGTCGACGGCGGCCGCCTCGGGCGCCAGGGCCGAGGTGGCACTGAGCCCCACCAGCAACCCGGTGGCCATGGCGATCCCGGTCAGGCGTGACGGGCCCGGGACCGGTTTCGTGCTCGTTCCGTTGCCGAGAGCACCACTTTGCGGATCCGGACGGCCGCCGGGGTCACCTCCAGGCACTCGTCCTCCCGGCAGAACTCGAGCGCCTGCTCCATGCTCATCACCCGTGCCGGGATCAGCCGCTCCAGCTCGTCGCCGGTCGAGGAGCGGACGTTGGTCAGCTTCTTCTCCCGGGTCGGGTTGACGTCCATGTCCTCGGCGCGGGCGTTCTCTCCGACGATCATGCCCTCGTAGACCTCGGTGCCCGGGGCGACGAACAGGGAGCCGCGCTCCTGCAGGGCGAAGGAGGCGTACGCGGTGACCAAGCCGGAGCGGTCGGCGACCAGGGAGCCGGTAGGGCGGGTCCGCAGATCTCCGGCCCAGGGCTCGTACGCCTCGAAGACGTGGTGCATCAGGCCGGTGCCCCGGGTCTCGGTGAGGAACTCGGTGCGAAAGCCGATCAGGCCCCGGGCGGGCACCACGTACTCGATCCGCACCCAGCCGGTGCCGTGGTTGACCATCTGCTCGAGCCGGCCGCGGCGCAGCCCGAGCAGCTGGGTGACCACGCCGACGAAGTCCTCCGGCACGTCGATGGTCAGCCGCTCCACCGGCTCATGGGTGCGGCCACCGATCTCGCGGGTGACGACCTGCGGCTTGCCCACGGTCAGCTCGTACGACTCCCGCCGCATCATCTCCACCAGCACGGCGAGCTGCAGCTCACCGCGGCCCTGGACTTCCCAGGTGTCGGGGCGCTCGGTCGGGAACACCCGGATCGACACGTTGCCGACCAGCTCGGCGTCCAGCCGGGCCTTGACCAGCCGGGCGGTCAGGTTCTTGCCGGACCGGCCGGCCAACGGGGAGGTGTTGATGCCGATCGTCATCGAGATGCTGGGCTCGTCGACGGTGATCAGCGGCAGGGCAACGGGCGCGTCCGGATCGGAGAGGGTCTCACCGATGGTGATGTCGGGGATACCGGCGATGGCGACGATGTCACCCGGTCGGGCGAGCTCGGCCGGCACCCGGTCCAACGCCTCGGTGATCAACATCTCCGACAGTTTGATCTTGGTGATGGTTCCGTCCGACCGGCACCAGGCGACGACCTGGTTGCGCCTCATCTCACCTGCGAAGACCCGGCACAGGGCCAGACGACCCAGATAGGGCGAGGCGTCCAGGTTGGTGACGTGGGCCTGCAGGGTGGCGCCCTCGACGTAGCTGGGGGCCGGGATGTGCTCGAGGATGGTGGCGAACAGCGGTCCCAGGTCCTCGCTGTCCGGCTGCTCGCCGTTGGCCGGGGCGGTCAGCGACGCCCGGCCGGTCTTGGCCGAGGCGTACACCACCGGGAAGTCCAGGACGTGGGTCTCGTCGTCGTCCAGAAGGTCAAGGAACAGCTCGTAGGTCTCCTCGACCACCTCGGTGATGCGGGCGTCGGGTCGGTCGGTCTTGTTGACCACCAGAACGATCGGCAGCTGCTTGGCCAGGGCTTTGCGGAGCACGAACCGCGTCTGCGGCAGCGGGCCCTCCGAGGCGTCGACCAGCAGCAGGACGCCGTCGACCATTTCCAGCCCGCGCTCCACCTCGCCGCCGAAGTCGGCGTGGCCGGGGGTGTCGATGATGTTGATGGTGACCGGCGTGCCGTCGGGGGCATGGTGGGTGACGGCCGTGTTCTTGGCCAGGATGGTGATGCCCTTCTCCCGCTCCAGGGCCATCGAGTCCATGACCCGCTTCTCGACGTCCTGACCGACCCGGAAGGCCCCGGACTGCCACAGCATGGCGTCGACCAGCGTGGTCTTGCCGTGGTCGACGTGGGCCACGATCGCGACGTTGCGCAGATCGGCGCGGATGGGCATGGCTGAGCCTTCGAGAGGGGAGAGGGGAATGGCGGCCGACGGCAGCCCGGCCGAGTCTACCGGGTGCGGCCCTACCAGCCGGCGCCGAAGCAGGCGAAGGGCGTCGGCTCGTCGGCGGCGTCGAGCGCATCGGCCAGCGCGTACGCGGGCGCGGCTCCGGCGGCCAGCCGCCGGTGGTAGTCCGCCATCAGGTCGGCGGCGCCCTGGTCCGACACCTTGGCCACCCCGGAGATGACCGTCGAGGTGCCGCTGTGCAGGAACGCCCGGGTCAGCCCGAGGGCCTCGTCGCCCGGGCGGACGGTGGCCTGGCCGAGGTCGCAGGCCGACAGCACCACCTGCTGCGGGGGGTCGGGCACCCGGTCAAGGTCGTAGCCGACCACCGGCCCATCGGCCAGCCGGATCGAGGAGAACAGGGGGTTCTCCCGCTGGTGCCGGCCGTGGGCGGCGACGTGGACCAGCTGGGCGCCGGAGATCCTTTCCAGGAATGCCTCGGCCGTCGCCTGGTCGGCGCGCAGGGCCTGGCACCCCGGCCAGGTCTCCGTCACCCGCCTCACCTCGGAGTCGGCCCGGCGTAGGCCGGGGCCGGCAACGGCGACCACCGGACCCGGCACGGCGACGAAGCGGGCGTGCGCCCCGAGCCAGGTGCTGGCCGACGGGGCGATGGCCAGTGGCCGACCCCGGAAGCTGGGCAGCTCCGCCCAGGTGAGCGAGGCCAGTCGGCCCGGCGGCAGCAGGACCACCGGGGCGTCGGGGAGCTGGAGCGGGGCGACCAGGGTCTCGTCGAGCCGCTGCAGGCACCGCCGGAGCGAGCCCCGGGCCGACGTTCGGAGCGCCGCCGGCACCAGGTCGAGGGCGAGCACGTCGAGGTCGGCACTGATCCGGCGGCCGAGCGCCTCGGCTTCGGCCATGGGCGCCAGCCGCTGCACCCAGCAGTCGTGCCGGGTGAGGACCACGGCATGGGCGACCTCGTCCAGGTTGAACAGCGTCACCAGGACCGAGTTCCCGAGCGACCGCCGCAGGTCGGCGGTCCGCGGCTCGGCGGCCATCGACCCGCTGCCGCGGATGGTCCAGGACCGGGCGCGGATGGCCCGCTCGAGCTGCTGCCGGCGCTGGCGCAGCTCGGCCCCGTCCCGACCCGTCACCTCGCCCCGGTCCAGCTGGCCAGCGGTCCAGCGCAGCTGGGTCATCAGCTCGGCGGTCTCGGGGTCGTCGGGCGGCTGCGGGGGTACCATCCGGCCGGACACCGCCCGGGCCCGCTCGACCCAGGCCAGCACCGCGGTTGGGTGGGCGGCGGAGATCTCGGCGTGGATCGCCGCCGCGGCCAGGCGGCGAGCGCGTACGGCGCTGGAGGTTTGCAAGTCCAGGCTGCCGAACTGGGTCTGGTACTCGGTCAGGTCGCATAGCCCGATCCGGGCGTGGCGAAGGCCGGCCTGGCGGTGGCCGCTGGCGAACGCCCGCTTGGCCCGGACCAGCCGGCCGTGCAACCGCAGCTCCAGCGGCTGCTCCCGGCCGATGGCGGGCAGCGCGCGACCGTTCGCCGTCGGCGGGAGGTGCTCAATGGCGATCAACCGGGCCAGCCTCGCCTGGTCGGCCAGGCCGAGCGCGGTGAAGGTGCGGGTGAGCCGGTCGGCCGTTCGTACCAAGTTCTCCGCGTCGACACCTGCGGCCCCGTCCGCCTGCAGCTGGACCAACTCGCCCAGCGCAGTCGCCCGGTGGTTGTCGCGCGGCCAGAGCCGGGCGACAGCCGCCCGGCTGGTTGCCCTGGCCAGTCCAGTGTTGCCCGCTAGCAGGGCGACCTCGGCCCGAAGCAGCTCCGCCTCCGCCAGGTACCGGACCATGTCGGTCCGGGAAAGGGCGGCGCAGGCCTCGACCAGGGATCGGTCGGCTTCCTCCAGCAGCCCGGCGCTGAGCAGCGCCCGGGCCCGGTCCACGCCGACGACCCCGCGTTCGAAGTCGGACTCGGCCTCCTGTGGCGCCGGCATCAACGCCAGCGCCCGCGGCAGGTCCCCGGACAGAAACTCGAACAGGCCCAGGTTGTGCGTGCTGAAGAACGCGAGCCGATCGAACCCGTGGGTCCGAGCTAGCTCGAGCGATCGGGCCGAGTCGGCCTTCGCCTGCGCGATGTGGCCAAGCATCCCGTGGACCTCGCCGCGGTTGAGCAGGATCTTGCACTGGTCCATCGGGAGAGCCTCGTCCAACAGTGACGCCGCGAGATCGAGCTGCTCCAGGGCCTCGGTCAGCCGGCCCTCGCGGGAGAACATCGCTCCGCGCTGTGCGTAGACCAGAATCCGCAGCAACGGCTGTCCACCTGCCAGCCGCTCGGCGTCCGCGAGAATCCGCGTGGCGGCGGCGCTTTCGCCGAGCTCGTGCTGGGTGAACGCGGCACTGAGCAAGATCCGGGCCCCGATCAGTCGCCGGTCGTCGGTGACGTCGTCGTCGAGGACCGGGTCGCCGGTCGGGTTGCCCCGTTCGTCGAGGCCGAGGGCGGCGAGGGCTTCGTGCAGCCGGTCGATCGCCTCGCCAAGCCGGCCCACCTCGGCCGCCGCCACGCTGACGTCCAGCAGGCGCAGAGCCCGAGCGAAGTCCGGAACCTCCGTCAGGTGCGCCGGCTCCCAGCCAGCCGACGCTCCACTCATCCCCCTATATTGGCGGCTTTGTCAGGTGACCACCACAGGAAAACTCAGGTCGGTGAGTGCCTGCTGCAGCCGGGCGGCGGCACTGCTCCCGGCCCCGCGCGACTCCGGCGTCCGCATAAGCTGCTGCGCGACTGCGGCGGCCGCCACCGGGGCGGCGAAGGAGGTGCCGCTCCAAGTGCCGAAGCCGGTGAAACTGTCGGGGTCGATGGTCGCGCGCCAGCTGGCCACTGGCCGCTGACCAGGCGGGTTGAACCCCAGATCGACGCCGGACCGGAGCCCCGTGTCGGCGATGGGCAAGGTGCTGACCAGGGCGGCCCCCGGGCTATGGCAGGCCACCCAATCGCCGGCGTTGCTAAACAGGGCCACGCTGCCGTCGGGGTTGAGGGCCCCCACGCTGATCAGAGGTACGCCATCGCTCGTGGTCGGCAGTCGGCCGTCGGCAAAGGAGGTGAAGCCGGCAGGCAGCAGGCGCAGGCTGCTCGCGTTGTTGCCCGCCGACGCCACTACGAGGACTCCGGCCTCACCGAGGTCGCTCACCGCGCTGCGAAGAACATTGTCGTACGCGGTGCCGGCGGTGGTCGCCTCGTGGTAGTACCCGAGCGACAGGCTGACCACGTCGATGTGGTCGGGTAGGCCGTCCACATCGGCCTCCCGATTCCCACGTTGCAGAGCGTGCAAGTAGCCGAGGACGTTGACCAGATCGGCCTCACCGACGACGCCGTCGGTGCCCATCACCTTGATGGAGACGATGTGGGCATCGGGGCAGACCTGGCGGATCAGGCCGGCGATGAAGGTGCCGTGACCGAAGAAGGGGTCGACCAACCCCTCCAACGGGTCGATGCGGTTGGCCTGCGACTCGCCGCCGTCATCGACCTCGTCGCCCGGGACCACCCTCTGGGCCTCGGGGTCATAGCGGAGGCGCGTGACGATCGGACCCAACCCGTCTGACTCGGTGAACCATGGATGGTCAGCCACGCCGGTGTCCACGATGGCAATCACCGGGCGGCGGCTGAGTTCCTGTCGAGCGGGAGGGCGACCGAGCCAACGCACCGGAGCGCGCCCGCCGAGCCCCGGCATGGCGTACTCCCCTGTACCGGTGCCGTGGCCGGCGCTGAAGCCGTGACCGGCACTGAACCCTACGCCGCCCGCCGAGTGGCCCGCGCTGAAGCCGACGGCGCCGGCGGCGGCCGCGAACATCAGGTGGTTCAGCCCGATCTCCGCCTCGAAGCCCTCCAGCTCCTCGGTCTCGCCGTCGGCGGTCTCAGCATCGGAAGACTGACCCTCCGTTCTCTCATCCGGCGGCGGATCGAGCAGCGCCTGGAGCACCGCCCAGGCGTCGGGGGGGGTTGCCGTGCCGATGGACCGCAGCGACACGCGAACCACCGCAGGGGACGCCGTACGCACTCGGAGATCGACCAATTCCCGACCGCGCGGATCCTCCTCCAGCTGCACTCGGCGCTCCCCGGTGAGGACCCTGTCCAGGCGTTGTTGGAGTGCGCCGGTGATGCTGTTCAGCGCAGACCGATCCCGCCCCCCGGCCCGCACGAGGATCTCGTTCGCCACGTAGGCGGTGGGCAGGTAGCGGATCGGGGCCCGGGGGTCGCGTCCCGCCCGGAGGTTGTCCCGCTCCCGACGCGCGTCATTCGGCTGAGCCGCCATCACCGGGTCCAACGTCTGGGCGTTGTGTCGGAGCAGGACGTCCAGCGGCAGCACAACGGGAGTTTCCCGCGTCGGTGGCCAGCCGGCCGGGACCTTGGCCGCCGATGCGTCGGTGACCGGCCAGACAGCCCGAAACGGGTCCGGTTTCTCCTGCTCCATGTTTCCCCCAGTCTGAGTCAGCGCCGCTATCGACGCCCGTTGACGGTCGTATGCGCTTCGCAGTGTGCAGGAACGCACGCCTGTAGCGGAAGAGGCGCGACCGCGCCGTTAGATA
>DASQUF010000442.1:0-9450 GCA_035641435.1 Propionibacteriaceae bacterium
TGGTTCTTCTCTGATTCTCTCTCGCAGCCGTCGCGCTCTGGGAGCTGCCGTCGTCGTCGCGACCCGGGTCACCGGACTGACCGGGCCGAGATGGAGGCCTTGGCGCACGGCGGCGCCCGCTGAGATCCACCGAAAGTCGGCGTGACAGCTGTAGTGGATCAACCGGGGCTTCGGCACCGACGACTTCGGTCGCTGTAGGACCTGGACGGCGACCAGACACATCAGCTGAGGGCGTCGAACTTAGGTCAGGCTTTGTTCGATCATCTGCCCGATCTCTAAGATGGGTCCCGTGGCTCGGCAACACATCACACCCGCCAAGATCGCTGAGCACGTGACTCGGCTGCGTGAGCTGTACCCGCCGCTCCGGCTGGACTCCGTGGACCGGACGATCAGAAATCCTGACCTGGTCAAACGCCGTTTCGGGCACGTCATCGACTACCTGGCCCGGGTCGAGCTGGAGGTCGACCGGAACGTGCTGGAGATCCTCTGCCTGCTGCCGGACGTCGACGACATCAACAAGGCCTTCTACGCCGACGTGTGGCAGCCCCAGGAGATCCAGCACGGCCTGATCCTGGACCGGCTGCAGACCGACCTGGGGCATCCGCCGGCCCGACCCCACCTGCAGGTCTCGTTCAAGATCAAGATCCTCGGCGCGCTGGCCAGCCTCAAACCCGTTCAAGACATTGCCAGGCTGCTTTACTACCTGACCGGGGCGAGCACCGAGCGGCAGGCCGTGCTGGCCTACAACTCGATCAACGACGGGCTGCGGGAGATCGGGGAGACCGCGATCTCGGAGACGATCATCACCCCGATCAAGCAGCAGGAACCCGGGCACTTCGCCTTCTACCAGATGTCGGCGACCGCGATGATCCAGGACCGGGTGCTCAAACCTTGGCAGCTCTTCCTCACCCGGGTGCTGCGGGAGAGGTCCTACAACCTGGTCGGCACCAACGCCTTGCCGCAGTACAAGGCCGACATGGGCGGGGTGTTGGTCAACCTGGGCATCGACCAGGACGTGAGGACCTACGCCCGCGAGATCGGCCGGGTGGAGAACCGGCTGCTCTGGGCGCACAAGCAGGGACTGGAGTTCCCGCCCTACATCCTCAAGGCGCTGCGGGAGAGCGTCGACCTCTACCGCGAGCGGCTCGAGCGCGGGCTCACGCTCGCCTGACCGCCGGACGGGTGAACCGCGCCCGGGTGCCGGCGTCGCTGAACCCGAGCCGCCGGTAGAGGTCTCCGGCCGGGTTGTTCACGTTGACGCAGAGCCAGACCGGCTCCGGGCTCTCGACGGCCAGGGCGCGGAGGGTACGGGCGACAAGGTGGGAAGCCATCCGGCGGCCCCGCCACTCGGGCACCACCCCCACCTGGTCCACCCAGCGGCCGAGCACGTTGATAAAGCCCACCGGCGTGCCCCTCCGCAGGACCAGCAGCGACAGGTCGCGACGCCAGTCCGGGTCGAGGTCCAGCTCGGCCAGCCAGATCGCGGCCTCGGGTCGGACAAAACCGGGACGGTCGGCGAACGAGCCGACGTACGCGGCGAACAGGTCGGCCGGGTCGGCCTGGCTGACCGGGATCACGGTGACGCCCACCGGTGGCCCCACGCTCGGCAGCGCGCCGAGGTCGTGGCGGCGTACGGACTCGGCGAAGGTGCATACCAGGCCATGCCGAGCGTAGAGGCGCTCGGCGTCGGGCCCGCACGACTCGGTGGCCACGGTCAGCGCGGCCTCACCGGCCTCGTCCTCGGCCCACGTCAGAAGATGGGTACCCAGTCCGCGCCGCCGTGCGTGCGGGGCGACCATGCCGCTGGTTATGGCCCGGTCGCCATCCACGTCCAGACCGCCGGCGGCGAGCAGCAGGCCGTCCTCGCGGATCGCGACGGTCTGTTTCCGAAGCAGCCGGTAGCGCAGCATCTTGGCCTCGGCGAGCAGCGGCAGCCCACCGTCCGCGTCCAGACAGGCCCGGGCCAGCCCCTGGAGGGCCGGTAGGTCCGCCTCGGTCAGCTGATCAATCGGCATCGGCGATCACGGCTTGCGGGCCTGCAGGGTGTAGGTGCACGGGAACCGCTCGGGCCGGTCGCGCATCCGCCACTCGCCGTCGCTCTTCTCCATCTCGCCGGGTCGGGCGTTCCAGGGCACGCTGTCGTGCTCGACGAAGCCGGTGACGACCATTCCCGTGCCCATCAGCGCGGACATGATCTCGCCCAGACCGTGGTTCCACTCGTGCGAGACGGTGTGGACGAACGTCACCTCGGTGGTGACATAGGTGCCCTCCTCGTCCCAGACAGTCGGCTCGGACGGGGTGAAGTACGGGTACTCGATCACCACCAGCCCGTCCGGGCGGGGGTCGGCCAGGGCCCACAGCACCGGATGCCCCTCGCGGATGAACAGCCGGCCGCCCGGGCGGAGCAGGTCGGCGACGACACCGGCCCAGCGATCCATGTCGGGCAGCCAGCCGAGCGCGCCGATGCCGGTGAAGACCAGGTCGTAGCCGCCCGGGCCGAGGACGTCCACCGCGTCGTACACGTCGGCCACGTGGAAGTCGATGTCGGCGCCCGCACTCGTCGCCAGCTGCTGGGCGGTGCTGATCGCGGTGGCCGAGAAGTCCAGGCCCGACATCCGCGCGCCCAGCCGGCTGAGCGAGACGGTGTCGGTGCCGATGTGGCACTGCAGGTGGACCCCGCGCAGCCCGGAGATGTCACCGAGTCGGGGCAGGTCGAAGCGGACCACGTCGGAGATGAGGCCGGGGTCGCTGGCGTAGCGCGCAAGCCCGTACTCCGGAGAGGCGGCGTGGGCCGGCGCTCGCTCGTCCCACATCAGCCGGTTGACCTCGCTCATCCCCCCAGCCTGGCAGAACACCGCGGTCCCCGGCCACGGCCTCCTTCCCCTGAGTTCCTGCCCCGCGTTTCACCACCGTCCGGCGTGTCGCAGGAATGCGAGGCGAGTGGCGGCAGTTATTCAGGGCAAGGTCACGCGAGGCCGCCGATTTGAGGCGTGCCGCAGTACCGCGTAGACTCCAACGTCGGCCTACTTTGGCCGGTTCGAATTCGTACGCGTACGCAGAATGAGAGTGAATGGCGAAGAAAGAAGGCGCACTCGAGCTGGAGGGCACCGTTGTCGAGGCCTTGCCGAACGCGATGTTCCGCGTGGAGCTGGCCAACGGACACAAGGTGCTGGCCACGATCAGTGGCAAGATGCGGCAGCACTACATCCGCATCCTTCCGGCCGACCGGGTGGTCGTCGAGCTCTCCGCCTATGACCTGACGCGCGGCCGCATCGTCTACCGGCACAAGTAAGCCTTCCAAACCACCACCTCCGATCGGACAGTAGAGCTCGATGAAGGTTCAGCCGAGCGTCAAGAAGATCTGCGACAAGTGCAAGGTGATCCGCCGGCACGGTCGCGTGATGGTGATTTGCGAGAACCCGCGGCACAAGCAGCGGCAGGGCTGAGCAGAGCTCGCGGACTCGCAAGCCACGTACGACGCCACAACTCCATAGATCAGCGTGATCGCACCTCCGCAGACCTCGGTCTCGGAGTCACCCCCGGCACGGAGGCCGGGGCCCCGGTGACTGGGGTCGCCCCCAGTCGCATCAGGTCAGCCGGGGACGCCTCACGCCCTACACCTCCGCGAACGAAAGGCAGTACCGCCTGTGGCCCGACTCATCGGGGTCGACCTCCCGCGCGACAAGCGCCTCGAGGTCGCCCTCACCTACATCTTCGGCGTCGGCAAGACGCGCGCCCACGAGACCCTGGCCGCCACCCAGATCAGTGGCGACACCCGAGTCCACCAGCTGACCGACGAGCAGCTCGTCGCCCTCCGTGACTGGATCGAGGCGAACTACCAGACCGAGGGCGACCTCCGTCGTGAGGTCGCCGCCGACATCCGGCGCAAGGTCGAGATCGGCTCCTACCAGGGACGGCGTCACCGCAGTGGCCTGCCCGTCCGCGGCCAGCGCACGCGGACCAACGCCCGCTCCCGCAAGGGTGCCCGTAAGCCCGTCGCCGGCAAGAAGAAGGCAAGGTAAATGGCAACCGCAGGAGGACGCGGCGCGGCCGCGAAGAAGGTGCGCAAGAAGGAGAAGAAGAACGTCGTCTCCGGGCACGCGCACATCAAGAGCACGTTCAACAACACCGTCATCTCGATCACCGATCCCACCGGGGCCGTGATCGCCTGGGCCTCGGCCGGCACGGTCGGGTTCAAGGGCTCCCGCAAGTCGACCCCCTACGCCGCGCAGATGGCCGCTGAGGCCGCCGGTCGGCGGGCGATGGAGCACGGCATGAAGCGCGTCGACGTGTTCGTCAAGGGCCCGGGCTCGGGCCGCGAGACGGCGATCCGCTCGCTCGGGGCCGTCGGCCTCGAGGTCGGCGCGATCTCCGACGTCACCCCCGTTCCGCACAACGGCTGCCGCCCGCCCAAGCGGCGTCGCGTCTAGGCCCCGGCCAGAAAGGACTCAAGAGTTCATGGCTCGCTACACCGGTCCCATGACCAAGAAGTCGCGCCGGCTGGGGGTTGACCTCGTCGGTGCCGACAAGGCATTCGAGCGCCGCCCGTACCCGCCCGGCGTACACGGCAAGGGGCGCACCAAGGAGTCTGAGTACTCGCTCCAGCTCCGCGAGAAGCAGAAGGCGCGGTTCTCCTACGGCGTGCTGGAGAAGCAGTTCCGGCGCTACTACGAAGAGGCCAACCGGCTCCAGGGCAAGACAGGTGACAACCTGCTCGCGATCCTGGAGTCCCGGCTGGACAACGTGGTCTACCGCGCCGGCCTGGCGCGTACGCGTCGGCAGGCCCGGCAGTTCGTGGTGCACGGTCACTTCACCGTGAACGGTCACAAGGTCAACATCCCGTCGTACCGGGTCAGCCCGCACGACATCGTCGACCTGACCGAGAAGGTCCGGGAGCAGACCCCGCACATCGTGAACCGGGAGACCCACAACGAGCGGAACGTGCCCGGCTGGCTGCAGGTCGTGCCCGAGCGCGGCCGAATCCTGGTGCACTCGCTGCCGACCCGACAGCAGATCGTGATCGACGTCTCCGAACAGCTGATCGTCGAGCTGTACAGCAAGTAACGGCGCTTCGACCGGCTCAGCGCAGATGTGCCCTGGGCCTGTCGAAGGGCAACGGTAGGCCCGCGGGTGCCGGATGCACCTGCGGATCCGCGCTTTCAAATAGCGGGAGGCGCGGAGGAAGGAAGAAAGTCTCATGCTGATCGCACAGCGCCCCACCCTGTCCGAAGAGGTCGTCGGTGACGACCGCTCCCGGTTCACCATCGAGCCGCTGGAGCCGGGCTTCGGGTACACCCTGGGCAACTCGCTCCGCCGTACGCTGCTGTCGTCCATCCCGGGCGCGGCGGTGACCAGTATCAAGATCGACGGCAACCTGCACGAGTTCTCCACGATCCCGGGTGTCGTCGAGGACGTCACCGAGATCATCCTCAACCTCAAGGGCCTGGTCGTCTCCTCCGAGGAGGACGAGCCGGTCACCATGTACCTGCGCAAGGCGGGCCCGGGCGCCGTCACCGCCGCTGACATCGCTCCGCCGGCCGGCGTCGAGGTGCACAACCCCGAGCTGCACATCGCCACTCTGAACGAGGACGCGCGGCTGGAGATGGAGCTGGTGGTCGAGCGCGGCCGCGGCTATGTCTCTTCGGTGCAGAACAAGGCGATGGACGCCGAGATCGGCCGGATCCCGGTCGACTCGATCTACTCGCCGGTGCTCAAGGTCACCTACAAGGTCGAGGCCACCCGCGTCGAGCAGCGGACGGACTTCGACAAGCTGGTGATCGACGTCGAGACCAAGCAGGCCATCCGGCCGCGGGACGCGGTGGCCTCGGCCGGCCGCACGCTGGTCGAGCTGTTCGGCCTGGCCCGGGAGCTCAACGTCGAGGCCGAGGGCATCGAGATCGGCCCGTCGCCGATCGACGAGCAGCTGGCCGCCGACCTGGCGCTGCCGGTGGAGGACCTGAACCTGACGGTCCGGTCCTACAACTGCCTCAAGCGCGAGGGCATCCACACGGTCTCCGAGCTGGTATCCCGGAGCGAGCAGGACCTGCTGGACATCCGCAACTTCGGTTCCAAGTCGATCGACGAGGTCAAGCTCAAGCTGCACGAGATGGGTCTGTCCCTCAAGGACAGCGCACCCGGCTTCGACCCGCTGAGCGCCATCGGCCGCTACGACGACCTCGAGGACGAGGACGTCGACTTCTCCGAGACCGAGCAGTATTGAGCAAGGGGGGTCGACCCCCCTTGAACCCCCCGCGCCGCGCCAAAGGCACACGGGCGCGCGGCCGGGCGGCCAACTGAATAGCCCGAGGGGGGCGACCCCCGTGAACCTACGAGAGAGCTGACATGCCCACGCCCACCAAGGGTGCCCGCCTCGGCGGCAGCGCCGCGCACCAGAAGATCATCCTGGCCAACCTGGCGACGCAGCTGTTCGAGCACGGCAGGATCACCACGACCGAGGCCAAGGCTCGTCGGCTGCGACCGCTGGCCGAGAAGCTGATCACCAAGGCCAAGCGGGGGGACATCCACTCCCGCCGCCTGGTACTGACCACGGTCAAGGACAAGGGCGTGGTGCATGTCCTGTTCACCGAGATCGCGCCGACCTTCGCCGAGCGCGAGGGCGGCTACACCCGGATCACCAAGGTCGGCCCGCGCAAGGGCGACAACGCCCCCATGGCGGTCATCGAACTGGTGACCGAGTCGGTCGAGGACAGCCGCAAGTCCAACGCCAAGTCCTCCGGTCCGACGCGGAGCAGCACGGCCGGCAAGACTCCGGCGAAGACGGCGCCCGCGGCTCCGGCCGCCAGCGAGCCGGTGGAGGAGAGCCCGGCCGAAGAGCTGGTCGGCGACACCAAGGAGCGGGACGAGGCGACCAGCGACCAGGAGGAGCCGAGCGACGACACCTCTGCCGAAGAGGCCGCCGACTACGGGAAGGACTCCTACCGCGGGTCGGAGCCGCCCGCCGGTTTCGAGATCAAGGGCAACGAGAACTCGATGAAGTTCCACACGCCCGAGTCGCCGTACTACGACCAGACGATCGCCGAGGTGTGGTTCGCCACGGAGGCGGCGGCGGAGGCTGCCGGCTTCGAGAAGGTCGGCTGACCGCGGGTTTGGCGTTAGCCGCGTCAAGACGAGCAACGGGTGTTCGGACTCCGGTCTGGACACCCGTTAGTCGTCTTGAGACGACTGAGGTGAGCGGCCGGCGTCCCACGCGCGCGACTCCCCGACGCTCGCCGATGGACTGTCAGTCGGCTGCGGCAGAATCGCCTTCGTGCTGCTCACTCGGCTGGCCGCGACCCGGACCGCGTTGGCCGGGACCCGGTCGCGCAACGCCAAACGTGACCGGATCGCCGAGGTGCTGCGGGACGCGTCGGCCGAGGACGTGGAGATCGTCGTCGCCTACCTGTCCGGCGGCCTTCGGCAGCGACGCACCGGAGTTGGCTGGCGCACCCTGCAGCACGCGCCGCCCCCGGCGGCCGAGCCGTCGCTCACCGTGGCCGAGGTGGACGCCGCCTTCGCGGCCATGGCGGAGCTGAGCGGACCGGGATCGAGCAGCACCCGGGCGGATGCGGTGCGGGACCTGTTCGCCCGGGCGACCGCCGAGGAGCAGCAGTTCCTGTTCGGCCTGGTCTCCGGCGAGCTCCGGCAAGGGGCGATGGAGGCCGCGGTGCAGGACGGTCTGGCCGTCGCGTACGCGGTGCCGCTGGCCGCGGTCCGTCGCGCCGCGATGCTGCTCTCGTCGACGACCGCAGCGGCCGCGGTGCTGCTGCGCGGCGGCCTGCCGGCCCTGGAGGCGGTCGGTCTGCAGGTCGGCACCGGAATCCAGCCGATGCTCGCGGCCAGTGCCCCGGATCCTCCCGCCGCCGTCGCCAAGACGGGGCTGCCGGTGCTGGTCGACCACAAGCTGGACGGGGTCCGCGTGCAGGTGCACCGCGACGGCGACACCGTGCGCATCTTCACCCGCAGCCTGGACGACATCACCGCTCGGCTGCCCGGAGTGGTCGAGGCGGTCCTGTCGCTGCCGCAGAGCCGGCTGGTTCTCGACGGCGAGGTGCTGGCCATGGGCGCTGACGGGCGGCCCGAGGTCTTCCAGGTGGTGGCCTCCCGGACGATGAGCGAGGTAGATCCCGCCGGACCGGCGCCGGACAACCCGCTGCGGGTCTTCTTCTTCGACCTGTTGCACACCGACGGCCAGGACCTGCTCGACACCCCGCTGCAGGATCGGCTCACCGTGATGCGGGACGTACTGCCCGACTCACTGACCGTGCCGCGACAGGTCTGCACCGCCGAGGAGGAGGTAAGCGATCGGTTCCAGGCCGCCGTCGCCGACGGCTACGAGGGCGTGGTGATCAAGAACCTCGCCGCCCCGTACGCCGCCGGTCGCCGAGACGCCGCCTGGGTCAAGATCAAACCCCGGCACACCTTCGACCTGGTCGTCACTGCGGCTGAGTGGGGCCACGGTCGGCGCCAGGGGTGGCTGTCCAACCTGCACCTCGCGGCGCCGGACGCCGAGACCGGTGAGCTGGTCATGCTGGGCAAGACATTCAAGGGACTGACCGACGACCTGCTGACCTGGCAGACCGCGCGGTTCCTCGAGCTCGAGGTCCGGCGCGACAGCTACACCGTCTATCTAGAACCGTCGACCGTGGTGGAGATCGCCTGCGACGGGCTACAGATCTCAACCCGCTACCCGGGCGGGGTCGCGCTCCGGTTCGCCCGAGTGCTGCGCTACCGGCACGACAAGACCGCGGCCGAGGCCGACACGCTCGCCACCGTCAAGGCGCTCAGCCCGATCCTGCCCCCGGTGGCCGACCCGGATCGATGAGTCCCGGCGCCTGGAGCGGTCATTGAGTGAAAGGCAGTCTCGACCTCACACCGGAAGGTAAGGGCAATGACCGACGAGGAGCAGATCCGGAACCTGATCGAGGGCTGGGCCGCGGCGGTCCACCGCGGCGACCTCGACACGGTACTGGCCGACCATGCCGACGATCTCGTGATGTTCGACGTGCCGCCGCCGTACCAGGGCGTTCGCGGCCTGGCCGCCTACGTCGAGACCTGGCCGCCGTTCTTCCAATGGCAGGCGTCTGGAGCCACGTTCGAGATCGAGTCGCTGGCGGTCACCGCCGGCACGGACGTCGCGTTCGCGTACGGGCTGCTGCGCTGCGGCACCCCGGACGAGTTCGCCGAGAATCCGGATCAGCGGCTGCGGCTGACCGTCGGGCTGCGCAAGGTCAACGACCGCTGGGTCGTCGCTCACGAGCACCACTCGTTCCCGATCGACTGACGGACGCCGGGACAGCGGCCGGCTCCAGGACCTAGTACCCCGGAAGGGGAAGTCTCTTTGACGCTTGGACCCCGCCCAGGCACGCACCTCGCGGCGTTCTCCTCGGTCGCGTTGCGACTCGGCAGCCCTCCCTCGTCGGCCTTGCGATGCACGCACCTGGACGACGCCAA
>DASQUF010000443.1:0-7749 GCA_035641435.1 Propionibacteriaceae bacterium
GGCTCAACGGCCGGGTCACCAACCCGATGCACTGGTTCTGACGGCGCCCCTACAACCCGGAGGCTGCCGCCTCCGCCAGGTTCCCGGGTATACCCGGGAACCTGACACTCTGCCCGCGAAACTTGATGGGTACAGCGTCAGGATTCCGGGCAGAGTGCCGGTCCTCTGGGCGTACGCCACACCTGGCGTGAGCGGGCACCGTCCACAGCCGCGCTGGGGCAGGCAGCGTTTTCCACAGAGTTTCATGACCGCGGTCGTCCTACCGGCGCCATCCGCAAACTGCGGCCATGGATCAGGCACTGACGGCGGCCGCCGAGCTCAACGGTGGGTTCTTCACCCGGGCCCAAGCCCTGGACCGCGGGTGGACGGATCGTGATCTGGCAACGGCCTGCCGGCTCGGCATCCTCCGTCACATCCGGCATGGCGCGTACGCTCCGGCCGGCACGTACGACGCAGCGACGGAAGCCGTTCGGCACCTTGTCCTCGCTCGAGCCGCATTGGCCCGTCAGCGGGGGTCGGTAGCGCTTACGGGCGTCTCGGCCGCCGCCGCGCACGGCCTATGTGTCTTCGGTCATGACTTGACCACGGCGGACCTCGTCCGCCTCGACTCGGGGTCCTCTCGGCACGAGGTGCGGACGCGGCATCACGTTGTCCGGGACGACATCGCCCAGCACATCGAGATGGTCGCCGGTATCCCCGCGACGAGTCTGGCTCGGACGGTCTGGGAGGTGGCGGGCCGTTCGAGTCTGGAAGCCGGCGTCGCCACTGTGGATTCCGCGCTTCGGTTGAACCCTCAGCTCGCTGATGAGCTGGCCGCCATGGCCCCGACGTTTGCTTCCCGACCGGGCTCGCGCCGCGCTCGCGAGGCGGTCCGTCTGGCCGACGGTCGCGCGGAGAGCCCCGGCGAGTCCTACAGCAGGGTGAAGTTCTACCGCTGTGGCGTGCCCATGCCGGCGCTGCAGCACCCGGTGCTGGACGCCGACGGCAAGCTGATCGGCATCTGCGACTTCTACTGGGAGGACGACCACCACGTCGGGGAGTTCGACGGGAAGATCAAGTACGGCCGACTCCTGCGATCGGGCGAGTCGCCCGGCGACGGCGTCTTCCGGGAGAAGCGACGAGAGGATCGCGTTCGCGCGCAGCTGCTGGGCATGAGCCGCTGGGTGTTCGCCGACCTGTCGACGACCCAGGTCAAGGACTTCATCACCCGGCTGAACGCGGAGCGAGCCCAGTCCCGCGCCCTCTACGGCCGCAGCCGCGCGATTCTCGTCTGAGCGCGGCGGCGAGGCCGCCGCCACCGGTCAGCTTCACCCGGGAAACTGACACTTCACCCATCAAGTTTCCCGGGTCCAGTGTCAGTTTCTCGGGTGTACGTGCGAAACCGACACCAGAGGAGGGGTCCTTGTGGCGGCACGTTGGCCCGTCAGCGGGGAGGATAGGGCCATGGCGAAGGAGAAGGGCCGCAAGCTGGTCGCCCAGAACCGCAAGGCGCGGCACGACTATCACATTCATGACAGCTACGAGGCCGGCATCGTGCTCAGCGGCACCGAGGTGAAGTCGCTGCGCGAGGGTCGGGCCAACCTGACCGACGCCTTCGCGACGGTGGACGAGGGAGAGGTCTGGTTGCGCGCGGCTCACATCCCGGAGTACAGCCACGGCACCTGGACCAACCACACCGCGCGGCGCAACCGCAAGCTGCTGCTCAACCGCGCCGAGATCAACAAGATCGAGCGCGAGCTGGGCACGCCGGGCACGACCCTGGTGCCGCTGGCCCTCTACTTCTCCGACGGGTACGCCAAAGTCGAGATCGCGCTGGCCACCGGCAAGCGGGAGTACGACAAGCGGCAGACCATCGCGGCCCGGGAGTCGAAGCGCGAGGCGGAGCGGGCGCTGGCCGCGCGGAACCGGGGCGGCGAATGAGCGCGCTCGCCCGGCCCGTGCGGCTGCTGCTCGCGATCGCCCTGGCTACCGTGTCCGTGCTGGCCTGGTCGGTGCTCCGGCCCACCCCGGCATACGCGGCCGACGACTTGATCGAGAGCTTCGACATCCGCTACGTGATGCAGCCCAGTGGCGTGCTGAGCGTGACCGAGACCATCGTCTGGCGGTTCGGCGACAGCTCCGGCCGGCACGGCATCGAGCGCTACCTCATCACCCGGGAGCCCTACGACGACGAGCAGGACGCGGTCTACGAGATCCGCAATATCGACGTGGACAGTCCCGACCCCGGTGTTGCGACCCAGTTCAGCGAGCGGGACGACGAGGCCAAGGACGGCCGCGAGGTGCAGAAGCGGATCCGCATCGGCGACCCGGACGAGACGATCTCGGCGCCGACCGCGACGTACGTGATCACCTACGAGGTCAGTGGGGCGATGCGCACCTTCAGCGGCTACGACGAGTTCTTCTGGGACGCCACCGGCTTCGAGAACCCGCAGATCCGGCAGGCGTCAGTTACGGCCGAGGTGCCGGGCGGAGCGCAGGACGTCACCTGCTTCACCGGTCCGCCGGGCAGCAAAGACACTTGTGACCAAGTCGACTTCTCGCCAGGTGGATCTGCCACCTTCAGCCAGGGCAACCTCCCGCCCGGCTCGGGAATCTCGATCGGCGTCAAGATCACCCAAGGTCTGGTCGCGGACAACGCGCCGCACCTTGAGCCGGACGGCTCGAAGCTGACCTCCGGCGAGCGAGCCGGTGTGATCGGCCTGGCCGCCGCCTTCGGGGCGGTCCTGATCGGCTCGCCGCTGGTCGGGGTGCTGTGGTGGCGCAAGAACGGCCGGGACCAGCGCTACGCCGGCCTCGCCCCGGGAACCGTGCCGCTAGCCGGGCAGACGGCCGAGATCGTGGCCCACGACCCCGACATCGCCATCCCGGTCGCCTTCACCCCGCCGCGGATCCCGGTGGCCGAGGCCGGCCTGCTGGTGGACGGCCAGGTGGACACCCGGGAGACGGCGGCGACCATCATCGACCTGGCCGTCCGCGGCGCGCTGACCGTGCAGAGCACGGGCGAGGACGACTTCCAGGTCACCCTGGTGGACCCGGACCGGGCCGCCGCACCGCACGAGATGGTGCTGCTGACCACCCTGTTCGACGGTCAGCCGCCTGGCGCGACAAAAGACCTCTCGGCGCGGGGCAGCATGGTCACGGCCCACACCAAGATGCGGGACTCGGTGCGCAACCAGGTCGCCTCCCGCGGCTGGTTCCGCAAGGTCCCGTCGGCGGCCACGGCGGGGACGTTCGGGTTCGGGGCGATCGCGTTCGGGATCTTTCTGGCGTTCTCCGTTGGCGCTTGGGTGCTCTGGGTCTTAGTGCCGCTGCTGCCCATCCTCGTCACCGTCGCGGTGATCCGGGTCAAGCTGCGCCGTGGGCAGCGCACGGCCGAGGGTCGCGCGGTCACCGACCAGATCGAGGGCTTCAGGACCTACCTGGCCACCGCCGAGGCCGACCAGCTCCGGTTCGAGGAGGGAGAGGACATCTTCTCCAAGTACCTGCCCTGGGCGATCATCTTCGAGCTGGCCGACCGGTGGGCGAAGATCTGCAGCGACCTGGTGGCCATGGGCCGGCTCCCCGACGCCACCCCGTACTGGTACGTCGGCACCTACCACATCGGTTCGTTCAACACCGGTTTTCTCACCGGCAGCCTCACCAGTGCCGCCACGCCGGCGCCCTCCTCCGGCAGCAGCGGCAGCGGCTTCGGCGGCGGCAGCTCGTTCGGCGGTGGCGGGTTCTCCGGCGGCGGAGGCGGCGGGGGCGGCAGCGGCAGCTGGTGACCAGCGCGGCAGCGGCGAAAGTCAGCGGGTGTCGACGAGGTCGCAGACGAAGATCAGCGTCTCGCCCGGCCTGATCACGCCGCCGGCGCCGCGCTCCCCGTACGCCAGGTCCGGCGGGATGGTCAGCTGCCGGCGGCCGCCGACCTTCATGCCCACCAGGCCTTGGTCCCACCCGGGGATGACCCGGCCGGCGCCCAGCCGGAACTCCAGCGGCTCGCCGCGGTTCCAGGAGGCGTCGAACTCCTCGCCGGTGCTGAACGCGACCCCCACGTAGTGCACCCGCACCGTCTGGCCGGGCTTGGCCTCGGCGCCGGTGCCTTCGCTGATGTCGAGGACGTCCAGCTCGGTGGGCGGGTCGCCGTACGGGAACTCGATCTCGGGCTTCGCAGTCACGAGGGATCACCTTACGGCCTCGCGGGTGACGTGTGCCGCGAGCGTCGGTAACGGCCGCGCCCGGTGTCGTCTGGACGAGTGGGTCGAGCACGACGCGCTTCTCATCGCGCGAGCGAAGGAGGAAGACGGCAGCTCACGAAGCGGCCGAGCGCGAGCGGCAGGACCAAAATGAGGGTCCGCCCGGGGGAGTGCCCGATGGCGTACCCGGCCGGGCCGGTCGATGCTTGATGGCATGAGCCCGACCTATGAGCACCCTAGCCTCAAGATGTACGTCACCCCCGACCAGCGCGACCGCGCGGAGTCCTGGCTGAAGGAGGCGTACGCCGACGGCCGGATCACCGAGCTCGAGTTCGACACCCGGATCGGCCAGGTCATCACCGCCGAGACCCGCAAGGACCTGAACGAGGCCTTCTACGGCCTGGTGCAGGTGCCGACCCCGTCCCGCGCGCTCGGCGTGCACCCCGCCTACCAGCCCCTGGTCCGTCCCGAGACCCGGCAGCAGGCCGGCCGCGGCGTCGCCGGGTTCGCGCACTTCTCGGTGTTCTTCTTCTGGCTGCTCGGCCCGGGCCTGGTGTTCGCACTGTCCTCACCGGGAACCTACGCCCGCCGCGAGGCCGCGAAGGCGTTCAACTTCCAGCTGATCTCCTTCATCGCCTTCGTCGTGGTGGGGATCGTCGCTGGGATCACCGAGTTCGACATCTTCGGCTTCCTGTTGCCGTTGATGGGTCTGAGCTGGTTCATCCTGACCATCGTGGGCGGCGCCAAGGCCCTACAGGGCGAGAACTGGCGCAACCCGGTGAGGAAGGTCGCGAAGCTCGAGGTGCTGTCGGAGAAGTAGCCGCTTCCAGCGCGGCGGCAGGAAGCAATCGCCTGCCGCCGCGTTAGGTATGGCGTAGACTCAGACTTCGCGGCTGAGGCTGCGGTACAACTCAACAGGGGGTGATCGGTTTCGACTTGGGTCGATAGTCCCAGGAGAAGCGGGCCGAGAAGCCAAGGTCAACTCGTTAATGTTCCTTGGAAACCAATAAGTGCCGAAAATCAGCGCACTCAGTTCGCTCTCGCTGCCTGAGCAGTGATCGAACGGTCAGACCGGGCGAGCCTCCGTCCCGGACCCTGGCCTCATCTAGGAGGCTTACCCGCTAGGACGGGCCTTCGGGCCTAACGGGAAAACTCACGAAGGCTGGGCTTGTCTGCAACGTGCTGGCGCGAGTGCAGGAGCCGAGAGAACGCCTAGCCAGCTGCGCCCGGAGAAGTCCTGGTTCGTCGTCCGAGGACGCGGGTTCGATTCCCGCCACCTCCACCCCTGCGAAGCACTACGTCGGAGTCTCCGACGTAGTGTTTTTCGTTGTGACGACTTCGCTTCGCCCGGCTGGCGAGGGCCGGGTGACGGCCGCCGACCTCGGGGCCTGGCTGCTCAAGGGCAACGCCGACCGGGTGGACCTGGTGGAACGCTTTCGCCGCGACCCGCGGATCTCGAGCTGGTGCGTCCAACCCGGGTACCGGACCCGGCTGATGAGCGCCGGTCAACGCGTCGTCTTCTGGGCCAGCGGCAGTCGCGGTCGACTCCCGTACGGGGTCTGGGGCACCGGGGTGGTGACCGGTCCCGCCGAGCTGCATCTCGACGATGGCCGGTGGCGTGTCCCGCTCGACCTGACCATCGCCGACCCCGCCGGGTGGGTGCCGCGGCAACAGCTACGAGCCGACCCCCGGCTCGCCGACGCCGAGATCTTCCGGCAGCCGATGGGCGCCAACCCGTCGTTTCTCACCACCCTCCAGTTCGTCGCGCTGCAGGATCACCTGCCGTCCTCGCTCACCGACTCGCCCAGCACCGTCCCGACCACGACAGCCGTCGCTGCCGACCAGGCCTGGGGTCGGCAGGCGGACGGGTAGGGCACCGGCTGACCCTCGCCAGACCACAGCTCGGGCAGTCGCTGGTCAAAGGCCACCGACGCCCGCAGCAGGCCCTCGACCAGACCGTCGGCGTACGAGGTCAGCCCGGCACGATGCAGCCCGAGAACGGCGATCGCGGTGTCGTGCGGCCACACCGAGCCGCAGTGGTAGCTCAGCGGGGAGTAGCCACCGTCCGCCGCCGACATGGTGCGCAGCCCGAGTCCGGAGTCCAGGTCCGACCCGGCCAGGTGCCGGGCGACGAGCAGCTCCTCGTCCGGGTCGATCAGGCCCGTGCCGAGCAGATGGCCGATGTTGCTGGTCAGCGAGTCGACCGGCCGCTTCCCTCCGTCGAGGGCGATGGCCGGGAAGCGGCCAGCACTGGTCTCGCACCAGAACGTAGTTCGGAAACGCTCGGCCAGCGCAGCGGCCCAGGTCCGGTAGGTCTCCCCGCCGGGGCGGCCGAAGGCGTCCAGCAGGTCCGCACCGTGCACCGCAGCCTCGTAGGCGTACGCCTGTACCTCGCAGAGGGCGACCGGTCCGGTGGCGATGGTGCCGTCGGCGAACCGGACCGAGTCGTCCGAGTCCTTCCAGCCTTGGTTGGCCAGGCCGTGCCCGCTGGTGTCGAGGTACTCCAGGAACCCGTCGCCGTCGGCGTCCCCGTCCTCGACGACCCAGCGCAGCGCCCCCTCCAGGGTGGGCAGCAGCGCCTCGACCTCCGCGTCCGGCACCCCGGTGCGCCAAGCGTCGTACAGGGTGCACACCCACAGCGGAGTGGCGTCGATAGTGCCGTAGTAGAGCGGCGGAAGAGCGGTGTCCCCGAGGGCGACGGCGGCCCGCCGCAGCTCGTGCAGGATCTTGCCGGGGGCCTCGGCGCGGTCGATGTCCACGGTGGTCCCGGCCCGCTGCGCCAACACCCGCAGCGTGCCCATCGCGTACGCCGGGTCGACCGGCAGCAGCATCCGCGCGGTCCATAGCGAGTCGCGGCCGAACAGGGTGAGGTACCAGGGCGAGCCGGCAGCGAAGAAGACGTCGTCCGGGCTGTCGACGGTGGTCATCCGCAAGCCGTTCAGGTCTACCAGGGAGCGCTCCAGCCAGTGCCGCAGCCGGTGGTCGGTGCCGCGGACCGGGTCCGTGGCCCGCTCGGCCAGGTCGGCGGCGATCCGCGCGGCGTCCAGCGACCGACCGCCGGCCGGTCCGACCACGCTTCCCTGGTCGGTCACCGTGAGGGTCCAGCCGACGGTCGTCGTGCCGCGGGCCGGCAGGCTCAGGTCCCACGTCAGCTCGAGGGTGCCCGGATCGGAGCCGGTGGCGGCGCCGGCAGCGGACAGCCGCGCCGTCACCTCGTCGTTGCCCCAGGTGAGTGGGTCGGGTCCGGCGCCCAGCGGCGGCCCGTCGCTGCCGCTGCGCACCTCCGGCATCGGGGTCAGGTCGCGCACCAGCGCCGAGGCCAGCCGCAGGGTGACCGGCTGGTCGAGCCAGGAGCTGACGGTCAGCGTCTCGGTCAGCCGGCCGGGGGCCAGACGGCGTTCGACATCGAGGCGTACCGGCGTACTCCGGTGGGCGGGCCCGCGGGCGGCGAGCTCACGGAGCAGAAAGGTGAAGAGTAGGCCGTCGCCGTTCTCGTCCACCGGTAGGTACCGGGTCGCGATGTGCTCCGGTGGTCGGCCGTCGACGGTGAGGACCAGGCCCGCGAGCACGCGGA
>DASQUF010000444.1:0-2071 GCA_035641435.1 Propionibacteriaceae bacterium
GATCGGGCTGGTCACCGCACTGAGCCCGCAGCTGGGCTACGAGCGGGCCTCCGCCATCGCCCAGGAGGCGCAGCTCACCGGCCGCGGCGCGGTCGAGCTGGTGCTCGAGCATGGTCTGCTCACCCGGGAACAGATCGATGCCGCCCTTAGCCTCGATCCGCAGATAAACCGCGTCGGAGTGCGGCGTGTGAATGAGGAAAGTGCCTCCTGAGCTGGGAGAATGGGTGTTGCGACGCACCGATCAACCCAGCTCGAGAGAGGCACTTTCAGTGCGAGTCTCCCACAGGTTCACCGCCGGCTCTGCGCGCTTCGACGAGGACAATCTCGTGTCGCACGCGGGGCTGGTGCCGCTGCTCGGGCTGGCCCAGCAGACCCGGCTGCCCGAGATCATCGTCGAGAAGGTGTCGATCAAGACGCCGCGGATCAAGTCCGGGGCGGCGAACCCGGCAGCGAAGCTGCTGGGCGTGATCGCTGGGATGTGCGCCGGCGCGGACAGCATCGACGATCTGGACATGCTGCGCGCGGGCGGGATGCCGATCCTGTTCGACGGTGTCTATGCACCCTCCACCCTCGGGACACCGTTGCGGGAGTTCAGCTTCGGACACGCCCGCCAACTGGAGTCGGTGCTGCGCGAGCACCTGATCGCGCTGGCCGCGCGCACCGAACTGCTGGCCGGGCCGGCAGATCAGGCGTTCATCGACATCGACTCGCTGCTGCGCCCGGTCTACGGGCACGCCAAACAGGGCGCCTCCTACGGCCACACCAAGATCGCCGGCAAGCAGGTGCTACGCAAAGGACTCTCGCCGCTGGCCACCACGATCAGCACCGCACACGCCGCGCCGGTGATCGCCGGGATGCGGCCGCGGGCGGGCAAGACCGGCTCGGGCAAAGGCGCGGGCCGGATGGTGGCCCAAGCGATCACCACCGCGCGAGCCACCGGCGCCACAGGGAAGATCCTGGTCCGCGGCGACTCGGCCTACGGCAGCCGCGCGGTGGTGCGCGCATGCCGGCGCGGCAACGCCGAGTTCTCGCTGGTCATGACCAAGAACCGGGCCATCCAACGCGCCATCGACTCCATCCCCGACGACGCGTGGACCCCGGTGCGCTACCCCGGCGCCGTGCAGGACCCCGACACCGGGGCGTGGATCTCCGACGCCGAAGTCGCCGAAGTCCCCTACACCGCCTTCGCCACCACCAAGGACCGCATCACCGCCCGGCTGGTGGTGCGCCGGGTCCAAGACGCCCGCTACCCCGACGCACTGTTCCCGGTCTGGCGCTACCACCCGTTCTTCACCAACTCGACCCTGCCCACCGCGCAGGCCGACATCACCCACCGCCGCCACGCCATCATCGAGACCGTGTTCGCCGACCTGATCGACGGACCCCTGGCCCACCTGCCCTCCGGGCACTTCGGCGCCAACTCCGCCTGGGCACCGTGCGCCGCGATCGCCCACAACCTGCTCCACACGGCCGGCGCCCTCGCCGGCAAGGCCTACTCCGTGGCCCGGGGCGCGACCCTGCGACGACGGATCATCACCGTCCCCGCCCGACTGGCCCGACCCGCACGAACACCCATCCCGCACCTACCCCGCGGCTGGCCCTGGGCACCGGCATGGCTGCGGCTGTGGGACCAGAGCATCGGCGAAAGCCCACCAGCCGCCGCCTGACCCCACCCACGCCGAACCCCGGCCCGAGCACGCCGAATCGTGGAAGAGCTGGACAGACCAGCGACTCCGGCACGCCCGCCAGCCCAACCGACATGATCAATTCAATTCAAGATCACTCGCGCTACTGTCCTGCGGATCGAGGCTTAGCCCCTGGGCTCCGACCGCGCCGGGCCGGGCTCGATTGTTCACCAGGCACGGTAGCGCCAGAACGACAGCAGAGGCAGCTACTGGACGCACTCACCGGCTTTTGCGGTTCGCACATTCTGCCGTTGGGCACAGACGACGCCCCCGCGCGGATGCCGCCGGGCCCGCACCTATGGGATGGCGCGGGCCCGGCGGGCCAAGAGTCAGGAAAAAGATGGCCGGCCCAACGTCTCACCCCGGGCCCTGCTGGACTGCCGTGT
>DASQUF010000445.1:0-6201 GCA_035641435.1 Propionibacteriaceae bacterium
CTCAACGCGATCATCCGCAGCGAGGCCGAGCGGCGTGGCGTACTACTGGTGGACTTCGAGAGCTACCCGGTCGCGGTGGACCCGCGGCTGTGGTTCGACGACCGGCTGCACGGCAACACCCTTGGGCACATCCGGGTGGCGGCGGCGCTGGCCTGGCGGTTGGGGGTCGTGGGTGCCGACGACAGCTGGACCGGGCCGGTGGGGGGCGAGCTGACCCCGCGCACGCCCCGGGAACGGCTGAGCAGCGACATGGACTGGGCCCGGCACTACCTGGCCCCGTGGCTGGGCAAAGGCATCCGCCGGCTGCCGCACGGCCTGGGCATCGAGCGCAAACGCCCGATCCCGACGCTCGTCCCGAAGTCTGTGCCTCGCTCATCCGACGTGTCAGCATGAGTCGTCGCGCTGCCGACGCTCTCCGCTGACCGGGTCGGTAGGCGCTACGTCGGCGCCGGGACCGAGACGCTGTCCAGGAACGTGGTGCCCCGGCGGGCGAAGGCGCCCGGCGTGATGCCGTGCGCGCGCCGGAAGGCTCGGTTGAACGCGGCCTCCGAGCGGTAACCCACCCGCTCCGCGATCCGGGACAGGGGCAGCGCCCCCTCCCGCACCAGCCGGGCCGCGAGGTCCATCCGCCAGGCGGTCACATAGCCCATCGGGGCCTCCCTCATCAGATCGGCGAAGCGGGCGGCGAACGCCGAGCGTGAGAGGCCAGCCGACCGGGCGAGTGACTCGAGGCTCCACGGTGCGGCCGGGTCGGCATGGAAGGCCGACAAGGCGCGCCCGAGGACCGGGTCCCGCAGGCCGGCCACCCAGCCGCGATCCGGCGCCGCGGACTCCAGCCAGCTACGGACCGCCTGGACGACCAGCACGTCAGCCAGTCGGGCCGTCACCACGTCGCTGCCGGGACGGGGAGAACGCGACTCGGCGCCGATGAGGTCAAGCGCGGCGGCCCGTTGGTGGTCGAGCCAAGGCCTGACCGTGCGCAGCGAGTCTGACCCCAGGAGCGCCTGGTCAAGAGTCCCGACGCGTCGGTGGGGCGGTCGCGGTGCTCCGTCTCCTCCAGAGGGCACCACCGCCCGGGAGAGGTGGGCCGAACGTGGGGCAGATACGCCGATGCGGCCTCAGTTGGCGAGGGCGCGCCGCCGCAGCAGCTCGCTCTTGGCGTACTTGCCGACCTGTTTGGTCGCGTACCCGTCCATGACGGCTCCGATGCCGCCGCCGAGCAGCGGGACCCGCTTGGTCACCATGATGGTTACGCCACGGCCGCCGACGCGGGAGGCTAGGCCGCTGGTGACCTCTTCCGCGACCCGGCGGTCCAGTTCCGGGTCGAACATCGGCGCGGTGGCCACGGTCATTGGTGAGGTGGGCAGCTTGCCCTCCACGATCCTCATGGCGATCTGCTCGCCGCCGAGCAGGCACATCACCAGGGCGGTGCGGACGCGGTTGTCGTTGACGTCGTAGCCGCGCAGGTGGGCGATCGCCGCAACCATCCGGACCTGCAGCACCGCGACCCCGACCAGGTTGGCCGGCACGGCGATGGCTACCGCGGCGATGCCGCCGAGGTTGGTGGCGAAGCCCTGGGCCGAGGCCAGCCGGACATGGACGTCGATGATGCTGTCGATGGCCGCGTCCACCGAACCGCCGTGCCGTTGCAGGTGCCTGGCCGCTGCCGTCTTGGCTCCGGGCAGCAGGCCGTACCCGTCGATGGCCAGCTCGAGCACCTGGCGCAAGGCGCCGCCGGCGAGCTGCGGTGTAACGAGGCTGCTGGCCACGGGCCCGATCCCGCGAGCGATGATCTTGCCCACGTCTGCTGCTGACGGCATCTGTCGGCCTCCGCAAACCAGTCGACGCGGTCCCGACGACCGCGCTGCCCCCAGGGTACGTGGCCGGCGCCGGCCGGACCCCAGGCGTCACCCCGGCCCAACCCCGATCCCGTCCCTGATCCGACAATGGCCGGTATGGCCTCGCCCTTCGGATCGCCCGCCTCCTGGCGGCGCGACGATCTGATCGGGGTGTCCCGGGAGTTCGACGCCGATCTGACTCTGGCCGCGTACGCCAGTGGAGTCTTCCCGATGCCGGCGCCGGCGCGGCTGATGGGCTGGTACTCCCCGCTGCGCCGGGGCGTGCTGCCGTTGGACGGGCTGCGGGTCAGCCGGTCGCTGCGCAAGATGCTGCCCCGCTACGAGATCCGGGTCGACACGGCGTTCCGCGAGGTGCTGGACGGGTGTGCCGACCGCCGCCGGCCGCACGGCTGGATCGACCGCCGGATCCGGCGGGTCTACACCGAGCTGCACGAGCGTGGGATCGTGCACTCGGTGGAGGCGTGGACCCGGGACGGCCTGCTGGCCGGAGGCCTCTATGGCGTGAGCCTGGGCGGACTGTTCGCGGGGGAGTCGATGTTCCATCGCCCCGGCATCGGTCGCGACGCGTCCAAGGTCGCCCTGGTCGCGCTGGTCGAGCTCCTGACGGCCGGCGACCCGATCGACCGCCTGCTGGACGTGCAGTGGCTGACTCCGCACCTGGCCTCGCTGGGGGCGGTCGAGGTCTCCCGGGAGGAGTACCTCGGGCTGCTGGCGGCGGCCCTGTTGCGGCCGACCCCCCGCTGGCCCGCTCCGTCCCCAGGCCGCACCTGCTGAGCCCTGTCGGCTGCGCGACGACCGGGAAGCGCTGCGCTGCGTTGGACTCGTCGTCCGTAGAACACCGCTACGGCCGCCTCCTCCGCCTTGCCCAGCCCTCCCCGGACCGCCGCTCGCTCTCGACCAGGACCCAGGAGGCACGTCCTAGACTCCAGTCGTGCCCGAGATGCCCGAGGTGGAGTCGCTCGCGCGGTTCCTCACTGAGCAGTGCGTGGGCCACGTGATCGCCCGGATCGACCTGGCCGCGTTCAGCGCCCTCAAGACCTACAGCCCGCCACTGTCCGCCCTGCACGGCCTGGAGATCGAGTCGGTGACCCGCCGGGGCAAGTTCCTGGACCTGGAGGCCGGTGGGCTGCACCTGGTGTTCCACCTGGCCCGGGCCGGCTGGCTGCGCTGGAAGGATGCGCAGCCGACCAGCCCGGCGAAGCCGGGCAAGGGGCCGCTCGCGCTGCGCGTACACCTCGACGACGGATCGGGCTTCGACCTCACCGAGGCCGGAACCCAACGCAAGCTGGCGATCTACGTGGTGGACGACCCGCAGTCGATTGCCATGGTGGCCACCCTGGGGCCCGACCCGCTGACCGATGACTTCGACGAGGCGGCGCTGGGCGCGATCCTGGCCGAGGCCGGTCGGGCGCAGCTCAAGGGCGTACTCAAGGACCAGCGCACCATCGCCGGCATCGGCAACGCGTACTCCGACGAGATCCTGCACGCTGCCCGGCTCAGCCCGTTCAAGCCGGCGAACTCCCTGACCGAGGGCGAGCTGGCGGGGCTGTACGCCGCGATCAAGCACGAGCTGACCGGCGCGATCGCCCGGGCGGAGGGGCTGGCGGCCAAGGACCTGAAGGGCGAGAAGAAGTCAGGCCTGCGCGTGCATGGCCGCAAGGGCGAGGCCTGCGACGTGTGCGGCGACACCATCGCCGAGGTCTCCTTCGCCGACTCCTCGCTGCAGTACTGCCCGACATGCCAGACCGGCGGCAAGAAGCTCGCCGACCGCCGGCTGTCGAAGCTGCTGAAGTAGGGATCGGCGATGGACCCTGCCGCTCTCTTCGCTGATCTGTGTGCGGAGTACGCCGACGTTACGGGAGTCACCGGACCAGAGGGTTCCTCCGGTCGCTTCGGGAGCGAGACGCTCAAGGTCAATCACAAGATCTTCGCGATGCTGGTCAGCGGCCGTTTGGTGGTCAAGCTCCCACGGTCCCGGGTGGCCGAGCTGGTCGAGACCGGACGCGGCGAGCCGTTCGACTCCGGCAAGGGCACCCCCATGAAGGAGTGGGTCGTCCTGGTTGGGGACGAGGCCGAGTGCCGGGACTTGGTCACCGAGGCGTACGCCTTCGTAGGGTAGGCCTGTGTTTGGTATTCCCGTGCCGTCCGTACGGCCCCCCGCGGTGGCGGAGAAGGTGGCCGACGGCTGGATGCTGTTGGACGTCCGCACCGACGACGAGTGGGCCGACGGCCGGATCGCCGGTGCGGTGCACATCCCGATGGACGAGCTGATGGGTCGGATGGACGAGGTCGGCGACCGGGTGGTCTGCGTCTGCGCGGTCGGCGCCCGCTCGGGCCGAGTGGCCGAGTACCTCAACGCCCAGGGCTACGAGGCGGTCAACCTCGAGGGCGGGATCTACGCCTGGGCCGACGCCGGCCTGCCGATCGAGACTTAGGAACGCCGACCTCCTTCTCCTGGTATCTGCGAGCGATGTCGCACCTCTGACACACTCGCGAGCCAGGGAAGAAGGATCGATGACACAGACGCGGATGTTCCAGCCGGAGGCCGAGGCCGACGACGAGCTCGGGTTGATGGTCATGCTGGACCTCCAGGACGCCGCCCCACCCATCATCCGACTGCGGGACTGGGCGCTCGGCCTCACGCAGCCGCAGCCGGGCGAGGCCGTGCTGGACGTCGGCAGCGGCACCGGGACCATGACCCGCACGCTGGCGGCCCTGGTCTCGCCGGAGGGGCGGGCGACCGGCGTGGAGCCCGACCCGAAGCTGCGCGAGCTCGCCGCGAACCGGGTCGCATCGGTGCCGGGTGCCGGCTTCGTGGACGGCCTGGCCGCCGACCTCCCGGTGGCCGACGGCAGCGCCGACCTGCTCTGGTGTGAGCGGGTTCTGCAGCACCTGGCCGACGAAGTCGTCCGCGCAGTGCAGTCGGCCGCCGAGGCCGGCCACGCGTACTCGGCCGCCACGATGTTCGGTTTCGTGCTGCATAAACCGGCGGCATGAGCGGCCAGACGCTATCGTGTGACCGCTGTGACTTCTGTGGTCACCGTCTCACAACACAATTCTTGGGGGATCGGCAACCGGGGGCCGAGTGCGGACGTATCCCACATGAAGGCCACACAAAGGAGCCCCACATGGTCCGGTTTCGGGGGGCCGCGGTCGTCGTCACCGCGGTAGCCGTCACGACGGCGCTGCTGTCCGGGTGCGACGTGCTGAGCATCGGGGCGCCCGGCCCAGCACCCTCCACCGGGAGCGCGACCACGGCCCCGGCGGCGGAGAAGACCACGACCGCCGCCACGCCTGAGCCCAGCGCGACACCGTCTAACCGGCCCAAGGCCAAGCCGAAGCCCAAGCCAACCCCGAGCGAGACTCGGCCGGCCGCCCTGATGGCTCCCGGTGACAAGGGTGAGAAGGTCCGCGAGCTGCAGCACCGGCTGCGCCAGCTCGAGTGGTACGCCGGGTCGATCACCGGGACGTACGCCCGGTCGACCACCAAGGGGGTCAAGGGCTTCCAGGGCAAGCGGAAGTTCCCGGTGACCGGCGAGGTCGACGAGCGCACCTGGTCGAAGCTGGTGGCGATGACCCGGACCCCAAGCCGGGCCGAGCGGCACAACGTCCTGGTTGCCGGGCCGGCGCTGATGAAGCCGGGCTCGAGCGGGCTGGCGGTCCGCGGCCTGCAGGCCCGGCTCAAGCAGATCGGCTGGTACGCCGCCGCCGTCACCGGCAGCTACGGTCCGGTCACGACCAGCGGCGTACGCGGGTTCCAGGCCAAGCGGGGCATCCCGGTGACCGGTTCCGTGGACCAGCGGACCCTGGACCGGCTGCGCAACATGACGCGTACGCCGACCAACGCCGAGCTCTACAACAAGGTGCCCAAGCCGTCGGCGTCCGGGCTGGACCCGCGCTGTCTGACCGGCCGGGCGATCTGCGTCAGCAAGCGGACCAACTCGCTGGTCTGGGTGGTCGACGGGCAGCCCCGGCTGCGGATGGACGTGCGCTTCGGCTCGGACCGGACGCCGACCCGCGAGGGCTCGTTCCGGGTGGGCTGGAAGTCCCGCCACCACTTCTCCTCGCTGTATGACACCTCGATGCCGTACGCGATGTTCTTCAGCGGCGGGCAGGCGGTGCACTACTCGCCGGACTTCGCCGCCCACGGCTACAACGGCGCCTCGCACGGCTGCGTCAACGTCCGCAACCTCGGCGGCATCCAGGCCCTCTTCGCCTCGGCCCGGGTCGGCGACAAGGTCATCGTTTACCGGTAGTCGGGGAGGGAGTGAGGGGAGCGATGACCGGCGCAGCTCCGGGCTCCCGGCACGCTGCGGAGCCTGGACGGGCCTGGCGGGAGCCC
>DASQUF010000446.1:0-2892 GCA_035641435.1 Propionibacteriaceae bacterium
GCCTCCGTCGGACTGAACGGCTACGAGCACCGGCGGTTCCTGGCCGACTACTACGCCGGGCTCTACCCGATGAGCGACGCCCGGGGGCTGGTCTTCCAGGAGAACCTGGCCACCGGCGACCGGCGGATCAGCGGCACCGCCGCCTCCCTGATCGGCATCGAGTCCGCCCTGAGCAACGGCGACGAGGCGCATCTGGACCTGGCCATCCGCCGGCTGCTGCTGGCCCACCACCTGGTGCTCGGGTTCGGCGGGCTGCCGCTGCTCTATATGGGCGACGAGCTGGCCCTGCTCAACGACCACGACTTCGCCGAGGTGGCCGAGCACGCCGACGACAACCGTTGGGTGCACCGGCCGCCGATGCCTTGGGACCTCGCCGAGCGCCGGCACCAGCCGGGGACCGTGGAGCACCGCGTCTGGCACGGGATCCGACACGCCATCGCGGTGCGTGCCGCCCTCCCCAGCCTGGACGCGTCGACCGAGACCGAGATCGTCGATCCGGTGAACCCGGCGGTGCTGGTCTTCCTGCGCCACGTTCCGGGGCAGACCATGGTCGGGGTCTACAACCTCACCGAGGAGGACCAGTCACTCCCGCGGTGGGTGGTCCCGGTCGGCAACTGGGCCTGGGACGCGCTGACCGAGGAGACCCCGTTGACCGACGGGCCGCTGCGGCTGACCGGGTACCAGACGCGCTGGTTCGTGCAGCAGACGTGAGCGGAGATCCGCAGGCCGCGGCCGCGGTGGAGGTCCGGGCGGCCCTGGGCGAGCTCGACCTCGACTGGCAGGAGAGCGCGCCGGGACTGTTCACGGTCCGGCTGCCCGGGACGCGGAAGCTGGTCACCGAGTGCGCCCTCGAGGTGGGTCGGCACCGGCTCAGCGTCCGCGCGTTCGTGGCCCGGCGGCCGGAGCAGAACGAGGGCGCGGTTCACCGCTGGCTGCTCGAGCACAACCTCAAGCTGTACGCGGTGGCGTTCGCTGTCGACCGGCTGGGGGACATCTACCTGACCGGCAAGGTGCCCTTGGAGCAGCTGAACCGGGCCGAGGTGGACAGGATGCTCGGGGTGGTGGCCGACACCGCCGACGCCAGCTTCAACCCGATCGTGGAGCTGGGCTTCGCCGACAGCATCCGTCGGGAGTGGACCTGGCGTCGCTCCCGCGGCGAGTCGACGGCCAATCTGGAGGCCTTCCGCCACCTGGACCCCGGCCCAGACACTCCCTCGCCCTGAATTCGCTACGCGCGTTTCAGGGATGACCGGCGTGTCGTGGGTCGTGGGAGGCACTGGGGTAGCGAAATCAGGTGAGTCGGCGCCCACGTGGGACGGTTGAGGGCCCATCGAGCCGACCACTAGGCTCCCGCGTGTGACGGCAACCCTGATCCTGCTGCGGCACGGCGAGAGCGAATGGAACGCGCGTAACCTGTTCACCGGCTGGGTCGACGTGGACTTGAACGAGAAGGGCCGGGGCGAGGCGCAGCGCGGCGGTGAGCTGCTGGTCGAGTCCGGGCTGCTGCCCGACGTGGTGCACACCTCGGTGCTGCGGCGGGCGATCCGCACGGCCGAGATCTCGCTGCACGCGGCCGACCGGCACTGGATCACGACCAAGCGGTCCTGGCGGCTGAACGAGCGGCACTACGGCGCGCTCCAGGGCAAGGACAAGGCGGCCACGCTGGCGGAGTTCGGCGAGGAGCAGTTCATGACCTGGCGCCGCTCGTACGACGCCCCGCCGCCGCCGATCGCCAACGACGACGAGTTCGCCAACTTCGACGACCCGCGGTACGCCGAGCTGCCGACCGAGGCCCGGCCGCGGACGGAATGCCTCAAGGACGTGCTGCTCCGGGCCCTGCCCTACTGGTACGACGACATCGTGCCGGACCTGCGCGCCGGCAAGGTCGTGCTGGTCGCCGCGCACGGCAACTCGCTGCGGGCCATCGTCAAGCACCTGGACAACATCGGTGACGCCGAGGTGGTCGGCCTGAACATCCCCACCGGCATTCCGCTGGCGTACGAGCTCGACGACGACCTCAAGCCCGTGACGGCCGGCGGCCGCTACCTCGATCCGGAGGCCGCCGCCGCCTCGATCGAGGCGGTCAAGAACCAGGGGAAGAAGTAGCCCCTCGTCGTCTGATGCGCCGGTCCACGGGCGGGACACCCGCCTCGCAGCCATCCGCCCTCGCGGGCTCGGGCTCCCGCCAGGCCCATCCACGCTCCGCGGGTGCCCGCCCGAGGATCTGCGCCTCCCTCTCCTCCCCGGTCAGCGGCGCCAGGCGTCCAGCAGCGCCCGCTCGTCGGCGGCGGTGAGACCGGCCCGGCGTACGCGGTCGGGGTCCTGACCTCGCTCCCAGGCCAGCGTGTCGGCCAGGGTCTCCGCCAGCGGCCGGGTGACCAGCCCGGCCCGCCGGGCCGCCCCGCTGTCCCGGGCGTTGAACCCGAACCAGTCGGGATCGTCCAGCCACAATGGCAGTGACCGCTCGCCCATCCACGGCTGCACCCCCTGCTCGGCCAGCCACGTCTCGTCGACCTCGACCACCGGGCCGGTGTGCCCGGCCACCTGGCGGGCGGTCTCCAGGTGGTCGGCCAACCGGATCGCCGGACCGGCGGCATTGAATATGCCGGCCGTCCGTGTCTGGGCCGCGTCCACCAGCCAGCCAGCCAGGTCGCGTACGTCGATGACCGACGTCGGCAGGTCCGGGGCATCGGGCACGAGGACGGCCCCATCGGGCGCGGCCGGCTGGGCGAAGCGGAGCGGCCAGTAGCCCGTCCGGCCGGACCAGTCACCCGGTCCGCCGATCAGCCCGACCCGGGCGACGAGGACCGCGTCCGGCCCGAACCCGTCGAGCACGTGCCGCTCGCAGGCGACCTTGGCTTCGCCGTACTCGGCCATGGACTCCATCACCTC
>DASQUF010000447.1:0-12370 GCA_035641435.1 Propionibacteriaceae bacterium
GGTGATGCCGGCGCTCGCGATCGGCGATGCCACCGGCATCTCTCTGCACCCGCTCGAACCTCGCCCGGCGACGCGGGAGATCTACCTCCACTGGCAGGGCGTGTTGTCCCCGCTCGCCTCGCGGGTGGTGGCTCTGACCGAGGAGGTGGCGGCCGGACTGGCGTCGGCGTGGGTCCGGCCGGCAACCCCCGCTGCCGCTACGTCCGCATAACCGGTCGCCAGAGCGACCACTTGTGTGGAGACAACGAGGCGGCGGCGCAGGTCGGCACCCTGCTGCGTCGCTGCCACGTCGCGGTCGAGGGGTGACGGCCGGGGCCAGCTCGTCTGCCACGGCGATCCCGGACCCTGGAACCTGGTCTGGTGCAAGGGCCGGCTGGTCGGGCTGATCGACTGGGGTGGATGCGGTGCTGGATTCCCGGAAGGCTGGGGTTCGGTGTGGCGGCCGGACTTCATCCGAGCGTGGGCAGCGGCCGCCTCGGCCAGCGGAAGGTCTCCAACGGCGCCGGCTCGATGGGTGCCGTCGGCCGGCACGGGCCAGGCGCTGTTGACGACGGCCCGGCAGATCGCGGCCGATTCCCGTCACGACCGTTGTCGACGACCGCTCGTTATCGGTGCCACGACCTCAGCCCACGCGGACTGACCCGATCACGCCTAGGCCGCTGAGTACGCCGACGACGCTGAGCAGCAGGCAGCCGGCGATAGCCGCGCCGATCCAGGGACGGCGTAGGGTCGAGCGCACAAGAGTAAGGGAGAGAGTCGCGTAGAGCAGACCCTCGCCGACCGCGTAGTAGGCCCGGTAACCGGCGTACGGGAGCGTCCATACGACGATCGCCCCGACGACCGCGCGACGAAAAGCCTCCCGCCGCGCACGACCGGTCGTCGTCATCGTGGCTCCCTACATCGTGGCGGCCGGCACCGACGATCAGGGCGACCATGAGCGACGGAAGACCAGGACGAGCGCTCGGAGGGCGAGGACACAGCCGATGAAGAGCAGGCTGTAACCCAGGAGTGCGTACAGGCCCAGCGCCGGCGTCAGCCGGGGACCGCCGGACGCCGTTAGCAGCAGGATCGCACCGATCGTGGCCGCGGCGGCCAGCACCGCGACGATCAACTGGTGGGTGAGGCTGAGCAGGAACCCCCGATCCCGAGCGTCGGCGAGCAGGCGAACGTTCACCGATAGCCGGCCCTCACCCAGGCTCTCGGTGACCTTGCCGATCCGCCGGGGTAGCCGCCGAAGTAGGGGGACGAGCTTGAGCAGCTCCGCCTCCACCTGGCTCCGGACGCTGGCAGGACTGGTGCGCTCGGCCAGCAGGCCGACGGTTTGGCGCCGAGTGGAGGCCACCAGGTCCAGCGTCGGGTCCAGCCGGCGCAAGGTGCCCTCCAAGGCGGCGAGAGTCCGGAACGCACCGGCTATCTGCGGTGGTACGCCGAAGCCGTGCCGGCGGACCAAGCCGAAGAGTTGGCCGAACAGCTCACGGTGCCGTCCGGTACCGACCCGGAACCGGGCCATCAGCTGACCGATCTCCCGCTCCACCAACCGCTCGTCCAGCCCCTCGGCCGGTGGATCGAGAAGGTCGAGCAGCGCGTCGGCGGCGGTCACGCTGGAGTCCCGCTCGATCGCCAACAGCAGCATCGCCAGGGCGTCGCGGGACGCGTCGTCGAGCCGACCCACCGAGCCGAAATCGAGCAGGCCGATGGTGCCGTCCGCGTCGACCAGGACGTTTCCCGGGTGCAGATCCGCATGAAACACTCCGGTGATCATCACCTGCTGGAGCACGGCGCCCAACAGTCGATCGGCCGTCGCGGTCCTCCGCTCGGACGGCATCGTCGTCAACGTGGCGGCCGCCTCGCTGACCGCGATCCCGCTCAGCTGTTGCATGACCAGCACGCTTGGCCCGGACAGGTCGGGGTACACGGTCGGGATGCGCACGGCTGGCGTCCCTCCACCGCTGGCGACTGCGGCCATGTTGTCGGCCTCGATGGTGTAGTCGAGTTCCTCGGTGAGCGACTGCGCGAAGCCCTCGGCCAGACCCAGCACGCCCAGCGACCGTCCCCACGACGTGGAGCTCTGCAGCCGACGGGCCAGCCGAAGGACGATGTCGAGGTCCGCGGTGGCCTGGGCTCGGGCCGCCGGCTTCTGGATCTTGATCACCACCGGCGCACCGTCGTGCAGCACCCCGGCGTGCACCTGACCGACCGACGCGCTGGCCAGCGGCCGCTGATCGATTTCGGCGAAGACGTCGCTCGCAGGTCGGCCGAGGGTGGCGGTCAGCACCGGTTCGAGCTCCACCCAAGGCACGGAGGTGGAGGAGGTCTGCAGCGTGGCCAGCTCGCGGACGTACGACGGCGACAACAGGTCCGGTCGGGTGGCCAACATCTGGCCGGCCTTGATGAAGGTCACACCGGCCTCGTTCATCGCCCCCCGCAGCGCCCGCGGTACCGAGACCTCGACGCCGTCAGTCACCGTGGCCCGGCGGGATCGGCGCAGGAAGCCGCCCAGCCCGTGGCGGGTGGCGATGGCCAACACCTGGATGTAGCGCCGGGTCCGCCGGCCGCGTTCCCGTAGCCCGCGAACCAGCCGCAGTGGGCTGCCGACGCTTCCGGTGGGCACGATCAGCTCCAGGACCACCAGAGCCGCGATGCTCAGCAGGAACGCCCAGGCGAGAACGAGGGAGAAGAGCACACCGGCCAACACCGGGTTGGCCACCTCGCCGGAGCTGTCGGTCAGTCCCAGCTGCTGGCCCAGACCGGGCAGCACGGTGCCCAGCGTGCTCAACATGATCATGCCGACGGCGATCGACCTCGGCCAACCGACGGGTGCCCCGAGGATTCGCCGGGCGAAGAAGGCTACGGCCGCGGCCGCGACCAGCAGGCTCAGGAAGCCGACGATCTGCACCATGTCACTGCTCCATACGGTCGCGTCAGTCGACGACCAGGATGATCTTGCCGGTGTGACCGCCGGACTCCATCCGGGCGTGGGCAGCGGCCGCCTGGCCTAGCCGGAACGTCTCGTACGGCGCCGGCTCGATCGTGCCGTCCGCGATCAACGGCCAGACCTGGTCGGCCACGGCCTGGCAGATCGCGGTCTTCGCCTCGACCGGACGGCCGCGCAGGGACGCGGCGTGGATCCAGCCCCGCTTGGCCAGCAGCTGGCGCAGGTCGACCGTGCCCTTCCCGCCACCCTGGAAGCCGATCACCACAAGCCGGCCGGCGGGAGCCAGCAGCCCGACGTGCGCCTCGAGATACTTGGCCCCGATCGGGTCGAGGATCACGTCGACCCCGCGCTCGTCGGTGATCTCGCGTACGCCGGCCGCCCAGTCCGCCCGGTAGGACAGCACGTGGTCGGCGCCTCGGGACCGGCAGAACTCCAGCTTGTCGGGCGATCCCGCGGTGGCGATCACCGTCGCCCCGACGTGCTTGGCGTACGGGATGGCGAACGACCCGATCCCGCCGGCCCCGCCATGCACCAAGATCACCTCGCCGGCGGCCAGCCACGCGTTGGCCAGGTTGGACTGGACCGTCGCCGCCACCTCGATCAGTCCGGCCGCCGTGACCAGGTCGACACCCGGTGGCGGCGGTACCACCTGCCCGGCCGGGGCCACGGCGTACGACGCATAGCCGCCGCCGGCCAGGAGGGCAACGCACGGGTCGCCCACCGCCCAGCCGGTCACACCCTCGCCGACCGCGGCGACATGGCCGGAGACCTCCAACCCGATCACGTCGCTGGCCCCCGGCGGCGGGGGATAGTGCCCCTGGCGCTGCATCAGGTCGGCCCGGTTGATCCCGGCGGCAGCCACGTCGATGCCGATCTCGCCGGGCCCCGCCTGCGGTCCGGGCTCCTCGACCAGCTCGAGGACCTCGGGGCCGCCGGGTTCGCGTACGCGGATCGCCTGCATGAATCTCAGCGTGCCAGTCGGGCGCCGGCGTTTTCGAGCGAGGGGGGACGACACCCCTCTGACCCTGCCGGAAGCCTTAAGATCGGGGGCGCCAGGCGGGGTCGCATAGTGGACTAGTGCAGGCGCCTTGAAAGCGCCCGAGCGGGAGACCGTTCCGTGGGTTCGAATCCCACCCTCGCCGCTGTGCCGCCGCTGGCTAGATTGACCTTCGTGACCCTCGGCGACCGGCGCTTCACCCTGACCGCGCCGCCGCCGGTCCGGGCGCTGGCGATCGCCGCGGTCACCGCCCTGGTCGGGGCCGGATTGATGGTCGCGTCCCGGGTGCTCGACCTGGGCACCGTGGTCCTGGTCGTCGGCCTGGTTGGTCTGGGTCTTGCCGTCGCCCTGGCTGTCACCGCGCTGGTCCTCGCGGCGCGGGCCCGGACCGATCTGGACCTGGAGTCCGAGGCGGTCACCATTCGTCGGGCCGGGCAGGTCCGCCGGGTGCCGTGGGCAGATATCGGCACCGTCACCTTGACCGGGCCGCGGTTGGCCCTGGTCCGCAAGACCGGCGACGACGTGGTGGTGGTCAACCCGCGTGCGCCCACCGACCCGACCTTCACCGCTCTACTCGCCGCGCTCCAGAACCGGCTGGACAACGACCGGGGTTATCAGACCCCGACCAGCCGTGGGTAGGGAGTGGGCATGCGCCGGCTCGTCCTGTTGACCGCCCTTCTGGCGGCCCTCCTCACGGCGGCCTGCGGCAGCGTCCCGGCCGACCCCGAGCGCACGCTCGAGCGGGTGACCGGCGGAGTCCTCCGGGTCGGCGTCTCGCCCAACCCGCCGCACACCGAGGTCGGCGGCTCGGAGCCGGAGGGGGCCGAGGTGGCCCTGGTCCGCGACTTCGCCGCCAGCCTGCCGGCCGAGATCGAGTGGACGGTGGGCGGCGAGGAGATGTTGATCCTGGCGCTGGACCACGGCGACCTGGACCTGGTGATCGGGGGACTGACCGCCGATACGCCGTGGACCGAGCACGCCGCGATCACCAAGCCGTACGCCGAGGCCACCGACCCGGCCGGCGACAAGGTCAAGCTGGTGATGGCGGCGCGCCTCGGCGAGAACGCGTTCCTGCTCCGGCTCGAGCGCTTCCTCCGGGAGCGGGGGTCGCTGTGAGCCGGGTGACGTTCGGCGCCACCGAGCTGCCCGACCGGCAGGCGGCGGCCCTGCGGAAGGCGATCCGCTACGAGTGGATCACGATCGCCTTCCTGGCCTTCGCCATCACCCTGGTCGGGCTGGTCGCCGGCAACTCCCAGGCGATGAAGGTGGCCTGGGCCGAGGACATGCTGTCGCTGGCCCCGCCGATCGCCTTCCTGGTCGCCGTGCGGATCATCCGCAAGCCGCCGACCGCCAAGCGGCCGTACGGCTACCACCGCTCGGTCGGAGTGGGCCACCTGGTCGCCGCCATCGCCCTGACCACCATGGGTGCGTTCCTGATCTACGACTCGGCCGTCGGTCTGGTGACCGCCGAGCATCCCTCGATCGGGTCGGTGCAGCTCTTCGGGCAGGTGTTCTGGCTGGGCTGGCTGATGATGGCTGCGATGGTCATCACCGGGGTACCGCCGGTGCTGCTCGGCCGGGTCAAGATCAAGCTGGCCGAGGAGCTGCACGACAAGGTGCTCTACGCCGACGCCAAGATGAACAAGGCGGACTGGATGACCGCCTTGGGCTCACTCGTCGGCGTAGCCGGGATCGGGATCGGCTGGTGGTGGACCGACTCGGCGGCCGCCCTGCTCATCTCGATGTCGATCCTGTCCGACGGGGTCACCAACCTGCGCTCCTCGATCCTCGATCTGACCGACGTACGCGCCACCACGTTCGACAACAAGAAGCCGCACCCGGTGATCGGCCAGGTCGAGGACTACCTCCGGGGGCTGGACTGGGTCACCGATGTCGGCGTACGCGCCCGCGACGAAGGGCACGTCTTCCACGTCGAGGGCTTCGTGGTACCTCGAGACGGTCGGGAACCGTCCGTCGACGACCTGGAGCAGGCCCGGCTGGAGTGCAGCGAGCTGGACTGGCGGCTGCACGACGTGGTCCTGGTACCCGTCCCCGAGCTACCCGTCGAGGTCGGCCGGAACTAGTGGCGTGTCGGCCCTAGTTTGGGCTGAGCTGGCTGGTCAGCCGGTCCAGCGTCGGGTAGTCCAGTCCCATCCCGAACGCCGCCAGGGTGGTCATCGGCATGGTGCCGATGACCGAGACGAGGTGGTCGTCGGCCAGCAGGGGCGCGTCCAGCTCGAGCAGGAGCCGCCGGCCCTGCTCGTCGGCCAGCCACTCGTGCAGGGTGGAGTCCCGCCCGACCGGCGCGGCGATGGACGGGGCGTCGAGCGTGACCGTCTCCGCCAGCGGGAGGTCGCGGGAGGAGGTGCCCACGCCGAGCTCGAACTCGCCCGCCTCGACCACCCACCGGTGGTGCACGATCGACCAGAACGCGAACGACCGCTCGTCCAGCGACACGGTCGCCCGCTGGGTCTCCCCGGGCTCGAGCCACACCTTGGTGAACGCCTTGAGCTCACGGACCGGCCGGGCCACGGTGGTCTCGACGTCGCGGACGTAGACCTGCACCACCTCGGCTCCGGCCACCGACCCGGTGTTGGTCACTGAGACGGCCACACTGACCGCCAGGTCGCCACCGGCCACCGTGCCGCCTACGCGTACGTCCAGGTCCGCCAGCGCGAACGTCGTGTAGGACAGGCCGAAGCCGAACGGGTGGCTGACCTCGAGCTCGGCCTTGTCGTAGTTGCGGTAGCCGATGAACAGCCCTTCGCCGTAGCGCACCACCCCCGAGTCGCCCGGGAAGTTGAGCGAGGCGGCGCAGTCGGCCAGCCGGAGCGGAAGCGACTCGGCCAGCTTGCCGCTCGGGTTGGCCCGGCCGAGCAACAGGTCCGCCGCCGCGCCGCCCGCCGCCTGGCCGGACAGCCAGCACTCCAGGACGGCCGCGGCCTGGTGCTCCCAGGTCGACAGGGTGACCGCCGAGCCGTTGGCGAGGACCACGATCAGCCGGTCGTGTACGGCGGCCAGCGCATCGAGTAGGGCGAGCTGGTTGGCCGGCAGGTCCATGGAGGTGCGGTCGAAGCCCTCCGACTCCGCCGAGCCGGGTAGGCCCAGGCAGACCAGGACGTGGTCGGCGTCCCGGGCGGCGGCCACCGCCTCCTCCTGGAGCCCGCCGTCGGTGTCGACCGACTCCAGGGCGAACCCGGGTGCGAAGCGCACAGTGACGTCGCTGCCGAGCCGGGTGGTCAGCTCGTCCAGGAGTACGTCGACCCGAGTCGGGTTGACCTGCGAGCTGCCCGCTCCCTGGAACCGCGGCGTACGGGCGAACTCGCCGATGACCGCCACAATGGACCCGGACGCGGGGGCCAGCGGCAGCACGCTGCCCTCGTTCTTGAGCAGCACCGCGGACTCCAGCGCGGCGCGGTGGGCCAGCCGGTGGTGCTCCTCGACGTCGAACTCCCCTCCTTCCGCCCGGGCCGGCCGGGCCTGCCCGACCAGCCGCAGCACCCGGCGGACCGCGGTGTCCAGCGCGGCCTCGTCCAGCCGGCCCTCGCGGATCGCGTCGACCACCGCGTCCCGGCTGATGGCGTGGTTGGGCGGCATCTCGAGATCGAGCCCGGCGGCCAGCGCCGCCACCCGGTCGTGCACCGCGCCCCAGTCGGACATGACCAGGCCCTCGAAGCCCCACTCGTCGCGCAGCACCTCGGTCAGTAGCCAGTGGTGCTCGCTGGCGTAGGTGCCGTTGACCTTGTTGTAGGCGCACATCACCGTCCACGGCTGGGCCTGGGTGACCACCCGCTCGAACGCCGGCAGGTAGATCTCGCGCAGCGTCCGCTCGTCGACCTCCGCGCTGACCCGCAGCCGGTCGGACTCCTGGTTGTTGGCCGCGTAGTGCTTCAGCGAGGTCCCGATACCGAGGCTTTGCAGGCCCTGGACCATCGGCGTGGCCAGCTCGCCGGCCAGCCACGGGTCCTCGGCGACGTACTCGAAGTTGCGACCGCACAACGGGGACCGCTTCATGTTGATGCCAGGGCCGAGAACGACCGAGACCCCGCAGGCTCGGGCCTCGCGGGCCAGCGCCTGGCCGACCTCGTTGAACAGGTTGGGGTTCCACGAGCTGCCCAGCGCTGACGCGGTGGGGAAGCAGGTGGCCGGCACGCTGCTGGACAGGCCGAGATGGTCGGCCTCCTCGAGCTGGGCGCGCAGGCCGTGCGGCCCGTCGGACACCATGATCGCCTCGATGCCGACCCGCTCGACCGGTGCGGTGTGCCAGAAGGCCGAGCCGAGCGTGAGCGAGGCCTTTTCCTCCAGGGTCAGCTCGGTGAGGACGGAATCGAGGTCGGCCAGCTCGGGATCGGGCATCGGAGCCTCCAGGTCGGCGTGGGCGCACGCGTACGCGGGTGGGGTTCCTTCCTAACACCCTGCAGGCCGGCGCGGCCCGGCGACCTCAGCTAACGAAGGGCCTGGAGGTGGCGGCGACCTCGGGCTGCCACGCGCAGCTGGCCTCGACGTCTTCCGACTCGGTCTCGGGTCCCGAGCTGGACTTCTTGGTCGCGGTGCCGGACGCATCGGGTTCGGGCGAGGCTGTGTTGGATTTGAGATTCCTGGTCTCATCGAACGAGATCTCCACCCGGCGCCGCATCTCGTCGAAGTCGGGGTCGGCGCTGACGAAGCCGCTGACGCCGTTCTTGAACACAATGCTGCGCACGTTGCCCTTCTTGACCCGCAGGCTGAGGTCGACGATCAGCGGCAGCACCTCCTGCGGCATGTCGGTCTGGACGATCTGCTTGCCGGCCTTCGCGATGTCCTCGTAGCGGGCGAGCACGTTGGCCGGGTTGGCCTGCCGGATGATTGCGTTGACCACACAACGCTGCCGGTCCATCCGGGTGTAGTCATCCGAGCCATAGCGACCCCGGGCGAACCACAGCGCCTCGCGTCCGTACAGCTTCTTGTTGGGGCCCGGGGTGATCTGCTCGGTCGGTCGGATGCCCCGGTCGGTGTTCCCGCCGATCGGGACGTAGGTGTTGACGTTGACCCGGATGCCGCCGAGGGCGTCGATCAGCCTGGAGAAGCCCTGCAGGTTGATCAGAACGTAGTAGTCGACCTTGACACCCAGCGCCTCACCGACCGAGAGCTTCAGCGCGTCGGCGCCGATGTCGTCGGTCTCCCCGAGAACGTCCTCGGGGACCGTGTTCGGGATGTTCATGTACATCGCGTTGAGGAAGTACTCCGCGTTGCCGCCGTCGCCGGCGGTGAAGCCGTACGGGTAGTACTCGTGCAGCGGCGAGCTCTTGGGGAACGGCATCCGAGCGGTGTTGCGGGGCAGGCTGAACAGCGTGGTGTTGCCGGTCGCGGTGTTGATGCTGGCCAGGATGACGGTGTCGGTGCGGGTGCCGGTGCGGTTCTGGTCGGCGTCGCCGCCGAGCAGCAGGATGTTGAGCCGCGGCTTGTCGGCCCACGGGTCCTCCGGCGTCGGGTCCTTGGGATCGCTGGACACGGCGGTGAGCGTGGGTCGGGTGGCGCTCCTGGACTCCTTCTCGCTCTTGAAGACCGTGCCGACCAAGCTGGCCTGCTCGTAGGAGTAGATGGAAGCGACCGCCATCGGCGCGGCGACGGCGAAGGCGAGGATGCCGACCAGGACGCCGCCGGACGCCCGCTGGGCCTGGTTCACCCGACCGCGCAGCGCGAGGTGCGTAGCGATGACGACGCCGACCCAGAGCAGGCCGACGATAACCACCGCGACCCCGATGCCGCGGAGGACCTCGGGGTCGACCGCGAGGCTGAGCAACGCATTGCGGTCGACGGCGGCGTAGATGCCGAGCGACAGGATGGCGGTCAGGAACAGGCCGAGAATGACCAGACCGGCCAGGTGCCGGCGGGCGGCGATGAGCCCCGCGCCGGGGACCACGGTGCCGGCGATGGTGAGCAGCACCGTCTGCCGGAAGCTGCGGTCCGGCTCGGGCTTGGGCTGAGCGTCGTTTTGGGACGGAGGCAGTGGTTGATCGGGGAGATCCCAGTCGGGGTCAGACGGCGGAACCGCGCTCGACACCACTACCTCCTTCGTGCTGGTTCCCCCGGACGGCTCGATCCACTGTAGGCGGCAGGCCGGGTCTTCGGCCATTTCACCGGCGGTGTGGACGTGTTGACGATGGTCACGTCGAACAAGGTGGACGATCCGGCTGGGTCACCCGGTGGGTCAACCCGGCCGGATCGTTCACGCTGATCGACCGGCCGGAATGATCGGCTTTGCTTCCAGCCTGGGACGGCCGGTACTCTGGCCCAGCGCTCCGCCCCGGCGGGTCGCGCCTTGGAGGTGTCGCCTAGTCCGGTCTATGGCGCCCGCCTGCTAAGCGGGTTGAGGGCTTCAACCCTCTCGCGGGTTCAAATCCCGCCACCTCCGCCCTGACCAGGCCAGATGCGCACCAGCCGATCCTGGCCGGGCGCCGCGTCAAGGATCCTCGTCTCACTTCCGTGGTCCGATTTCCAGGTCACCGACGCGCCAGCAGGGGCGAGCCAGCGCGTACGTCGTTGTCCGTCTCGACGGCGCATGCACCTGGGCGAAGCCCACGATGTCGCCCGCCGACACGTTCAAGGGCTGTACCCCGATTGGCGAGGGCAGTGAAGTCTTGTCTCATCGGGTCTTGGAGTCGGGATGTCGGGCCATGAGCGCGACTCCATCGGGGAACCGTCGAAACCCGTGACGCTCATAAAGCTCCTGTGCGTCGGCCGTCAGCAGTAGCTGCAGGGAGACGTCCGCGACAGCCGGATGCTCGAGTGCCGCGTTGATCATGGCGCCGGCGATGCCGCGCCGGCGGTGCTCCCGAAGCACGAACAGGTCGTCAAGCCAGGCATGGCTCACGGTGTCGGTGACGATGCGGACGAAGGCGACCAGGGTGGGGGTCGCACTGAGGAGGTGGACCGAGAGCGGCAAGGACGTCCGTATCGACCTGGCTACGCGTTCGTAGTCGACCCCGCTACGCCAGTACGAGTCGTTGGCCAAGAACGCATGCACGACTGCGACGTCGACACGGTCCGGGTCGTCAGTGATCTCGTACGGACCAATCTGTCGCAGGGTCGATCGTGTTGTTAACAGTTCGGCGATGTCGTACTGGGGCGGCACGGGTTCTCCTGAGCTGGCAGATAGGTAACGGACCTGACGTGTTCGTTCAGTGCTCGATCACATCCCATCGGCCTGTTCCGAACCTGTTCTCGGTCGTTAGCGCTGGACGATCAGCGTCGTTACGCTCCAGAAGTGGACTTCTCGGTCCTCGGCCCGCTTCAGGTAACGGTCTCAGGGGAGGCCGTCGCGATCCGCCGGGGCCTGCCGCGGCTGCTGCTGACCTACCTGGCCCTGCACGTGCGGGAGCCGGTCGCATCCTCGGTTCTGGCCGAGCGCATCTGGATCGACGAACCGCCCTCCGACCCGGGTAACGCGGTGCACCAGGTGGTGTCCTACATCCGCCGCAGAATCGGCTCACCTGGGACGTCTCCGCTGCGCACAACGGGCAGCGGGTACCTGCTCGACGTACCGCCAGCGGCCGTCGATGCGCATCGGTTCGCCGCACTTGTACGCGGCTGTGGTCCTGACCCGGCCCAGGCGCTGCCGAGACTTGACGAAGCACTCGGACTCTGGCGGGGTGAGCCGCTTGCGGACGCTGTAGGAATGCCCTGGGCGGCTCCCCACATCGCTGAGCTGGAAGAGCTCCACCTCAACGCCCAGGAGCGCCGCCTCACCTGCTTGCTGGACCTCGGCCAGCACGTCGACGCGGTCCCCCAGGCGCAGGCTCTTGCGGCCGCGCACCCGCTGCGCGAGAGCCTGCGCGCCTCGCTGATGCTGGCTCTCTACCGCAGTGGCCGGCAGAGCGATGCGTTAGCAGCCGCCGCGGCATTGCGCCGGACACTGGTCGACGAGTTGGGCTTGGACCCAAGCCCAGAGGTGCTCGACCTCGAGCGACGCATCCTCAACCAGGATCCGGGACTTTCTGCGCCGCAGCTGCGCGCCGTCGCCCCGTCGCGGTCGGAGGTACGGGAACCCGAGACGCCGGATGGCGGGAAAGGTCATCACGGGCGTCGTCGAGGCACAGGTGTGCCACGGGCGCTCACCGCGCTGATCGGACGCGACGAGGAAGTCGCGGAGGTGACGTCAGCGCTGGCGTACTCAGGCCTACTGACGCTCACTGGTCCTGGTGGAACGGGCAAAACCCGCCTCGCACTGGCCGTGCTCGAGGAGGACAGCCGTAGCGCTGTGTGGTTCGCCGATCTCAGCGGCGCTGCAGACGACGCGACGGTCGCCAGCGTGGTGGCGGCGGCAACCGGTACACCGACAGCTCCGGACGCCGACGTGGTTGACGCGATCGTCGGGCGCCTCGCGGACAGCACGGGCGTGCTCGTGCTCGACAATTGCGAGCACGTTCTGCGCGCAGCCGCGAGAATCGCGGCCGCGG
>DASQUF010000448.1:0-5173 GCA_035641435.1 Propionibacteriaceae bacterium
CCGTCGCGGAGCACCGCGGTCCGGATGGCGATCGCCGCGTCGGCGTCTCCCGCGAAGTCCAGGTAGCCGACCACGCCGCCGTACAGGCCGCGGCGGGACACCTCGAGGTCGTCGATGATCTCCATCGCCCGCACCTTGGGCGCACCGGACAGGGTGCCGGCCGGGAAGGCGGCCAGCAGCACGTCGAGCGCGGACCGGTCGGCGGCGACCTGGCCGGTCACCGTCGACTCCAGATGCATGATGTGGCTGTAGCGGCGGACGTCCATGAACTCCACCACCTCGACCGTGCCTGGCCGGCAGACCCGGCCCAGGTCGTTGCGGCCGAGGTCGACCAGCATCACGTGCTCCGCGCGCTCCTTGGGGTCGGCCAGCAGCTCGGTCTCCAGCGCCGCGTCCTCGGCCGGCGTCGCGCCACGGGGCTTGGACCCGGCGATCGGGTGGGTGATCGCCGTGCCGTTCTTGACCGTGACCAGCGCCTCGGGACTGGATCCGACGATGTCGAAGGCCTCCAGCCGAAGCAGGTACATGTACGGGCTGGGGTTGGTCAGCCGGAGCACCCGGTAGACGTCGAGGGCATCGGCGGTCGTATCCACCTCGAACCGCTGGCTGACCACCACCTGGAACGCCTCGCCAGCCCGGATCTCCTCGACCGCCGCGGAGACGGCGCCCTGGAACTCCTCGGACGTGCGCTGCCGCCGGATCGGCGCAAGGCGAGAGAAGGTGGCCGAGACCACCGCGGAGGGGGTCGGCTCGGCCAGGCGCGCGGTCATCGCCTCGACCCGGGCGACGGCGTCGGCGTACGCATCGTCCACCCGCTCGTCGCTCGCGTCGAAGTTGATCGCGTTGGCGACCAGCCACACCTCCCCGGCGTAGTGGTCCAGCACCGCGAGGTCGGAGGCCAGCAGGAAGGTGAGCTCCGGGATCTCCAGGTCGTCGGGGTTGCTGTCGGGCAGCAGTTCGACCCGGCGGACGGCGTCGTAGCTGAGGTAGCCGACCAGGCCCGAGGTGAACGGCGGCAGCCCCTCGGCCCGCGGGGTGTGCAGCCGCCGCAGGGTCTCCCGCACCGCCGCCACCGGGTCGCCGCCCGCGGGCAAGCCGACGGGCGTATGCCCGGTCCAGACCGCCGCGCCGCCCCGCTCGGTGAGGGTCGCGGCGGCGCGGACGCCGATGAAGGAGTAGCGGGACCATACGCCCTGCTCGGCCGACTCGAGCAGGTAGCTGCCGGGCCGGTTCTGGGCCAGCTTCGCGTAGAGCCCGATGGCGGTCTCCGCATCGGCCAGCAGACGGCGGTAGACACTGATCACCCGGCAGCTCCGCGCCTGGTCGCGGAACTCGGTCAGGCTGGGATGGATCTCGCTCACTGGTCGGCCCCCGGCTCGGCCTGGACGGCTGACAGCGGCCGGGCGTCGAAGCAGGTGCGGTCCCCGGTATGGCAGGCCGCGCCCTCCTGGACCACGGTGACCAGCAACGTGTCTCCGTCGCAGTCCAGCCGCACCCCGCGGACCCATTGCCGGTGCCCGCTGGTCTCGCCCTTGGTCCAGTAGGTGTCACGGCTGCGCGAGTAGAAGGTGGTCCGGCCGGTGGTCAGCGTGCGGTGCAGCGCGACGTCGTCCATCCAGCCGAGCATCAGCACGACGCCGCTCGACTCCTCCTGGATGATCGCCGGAACCAGGCCGGCGGCGTCGCGCTTGAGCAGGCCCGCGATCTCGGGAGCCAGGGTCTGCTCGGTGGGCGGTGCGTCGGTCACCGACCTATTCTCGCTGATCCGGCGCACTACTATGAGCGCTCATGACCTTTGCCCAGTCGGAGCGCGCGGACCTCTGCGACCTGTTCGACCGGCTGGGATCGGACGCCCCGACGCTGTGTCAGGGCTGGGACACCCACGACCTGGCGACCCATCTGTGGATCCGGGAGAACGATCCGCTCGGGGCCAGCGGCATCTCGGTCAAGCCCCTCTCGGGCCTGAACGAGCGCCGGATGGCCGAGGTCAGACAGCGCTGGGCGTTTCCCGACCTGGTCGACCGGATCCGCAACGGACCGGCCCGATTCTCGATCTTCGCCATCCCGGGCGTGGACGAGGGCGCCAACACCACGGAGTTCTTCGTCCATCACGAGGACGTCCGCCGGGCCGGGGACGAACCGATGACCGCCCGCGACCTCGGGCCCGAGGTCGAGGAGTGGATGTGGCGACGGCTCAAGCTGCTCGGTCGCGCCTGGTTCCGCCGGGTGTCGGTGGGGGTGGTCCTGGAGCGCCTGGGGTCGGCCGATGCCGACGGTGATCCCGAGACCATCCGTGCGGCCAGCGGCAGCTCGATCGTCACCCTGGTCGGCGCGCCGAGCGAGCTGATGCTGTACGCCCACGGGCGGCGGTCGGTCGCCGAAATCAAGCTGGTCGGCGAGCCGGAGACGATCGCGACGCTGAACGACACCGATCTGCGGATCTAGCCTCTCCCTTGTCCGCTTCGGTCACACTGGGCCCGTGACGAGGGCAATCACCGTCAAACTGCTGGTCGGCGCCGTGGGCGGGGCACTCCTCCTGGTCGGCTGCAGCGGACCGCAGAGCGAGCCGAGCGCAGACACGCGTACGGCCGGATCCGGTGCCTCGAGCGTGACACCGAGTGCCGCCCCGACGTCCGCATCGGCGAAGCCGACGCCAACCCGCCGGGGCCGGCCCAAAGCCACCGAACTGCGGGACGGGCTGACCACGCCCTGGGGGCTCGTCGCGCTGAGGAACGGCGGCATGCTGGTCAGCGAGCGCGACACGAAGAAGATCCTGCTGCTGAACGGCGACGCGAAGGACTCGCTGCGGACCATCGACGAGGCGGAGCCCTCCGGTGAGGGCGGGCTGCTCGGGCTGGCGGTCACCCCCGACGAGCGGCAGGTGTTTGCGTACTACACCGCCGCGGAGGACAACCGGATCGTGGCGATGAGCTTCGACGGCCGGACCCTCGGAGAGCCGGAGGTGATCCTGGAAGGCATCCCCAAAGCCCAGATCCACAACGGTGGCCGCATGGTGGTCGGCCCGGACGGTCACCTCTACGTCGGCACCGGTGACTCCGCCGAGTCCCAGCTGGCCCAGGACCGCGAGTCTCTGGGCGGCAAGATCCTGCGGATCACGCTGGACGGCAAGCCGGCGCCGGGGAACCCGTTCGGCAACGAGGTGTTCAGCATGGGGCACCGGAACGTGCAGGGGCTGGCGTTCGACGAGCAGGACCGGCTGTGGGCGTGCGAGTTCGGCAGCCAGAGCTGGGACGAGCTGAACCTGATCGGCGAGGGCAACAACTACGGGTGGCCGCTGGTCGAGGGATCCGGCGAGGGTGACGGTCTGACCAACCCCAAGGTCGTCTGGGAGACCGACGAGGCGTCGCCGTCGGGCCTGGCCTACTGGCAGGGCGAGCTGTGGATGGCTGGCCTGCGCGGCGAGCGGCTGTGGGAGATCCCCGTCGACGGCACCGACACCGGTGACCCGGTGGCTCACTTCGAGGGCAGGTACGGTCGGTTGCGCTCGGTCGTCGTCTCGAGCGATGGGCAGAGCCTGCTACTGACCGGGTCCAACACCGACGGCCGCGGCGACGTCCAGGACGGCGACGACCGGCTGCTGCAGGTGCGCCGATGACCAAGGTGGTGATCGGGGCGATCCTCGCTCTGGTCGGCCTGCTGTTCGCCGGTCAGGGGCTGAACCTGGTCCCGGGGAGCTTCATGACCGGTGACCGGACGTGGTTCTGGGTCGGCCTGGCGCTGGTCATGATCGGAGTCGTGCTGGTGATGGCCGGACTGCGCCGCGGCTCGGCACGCTGAGGCCCGCCGGCGTGCGGTGCTCGGCCACCGCTCAGCCGGTCCAGCCCTCGTTCGGGTCGCCGGAGCCACCCAGGGCGGCGGCGTAGTCCGGCAGCTGCTGCACAGCCCACCTGTTTCCGTCCGGGTCGGAGAAGAAGACGAACGACCCCCAGGGCTGCACGTCCACCTCGCTCACAGTGGATAGCCCGCGGCTGACCAGCTCTGCCCGGGCGGCATGGATGTCGGCGACCACCACCTGGAGCCCGTCCAGTGAGCCCGGAGCCATCGTGGTCAGCCCCTTGCCGATGCAGATCGAGCAGGCCGAACCGGGCGGGGTCAGCTGGACGAAGCGCACCCCGTCGCTCACCGCCTGGTCGATGTCCAGCCCGAAGCCGGCCTGCTCGACGTAGAAGTCCCGGGCCCGGTCCACATCGCTGACCGGCACCGCCACCAGCTCGAGTTTGAAGTCCATGGCCAGCAACCTAACGGCCACCTCTGACAGCAGACACCCCGGCGTAACACGGCGAAACTACGCTGATCCGACGATGAGTTCCGACCTGACGCTCGGTGCCGAGGAAGAGCTGCACCTGATCGACCTGCAGAGCTGGAAGCTCGTCCCCCGTGCGCCGCAGATCCTCGCCCGGCTGCCGCGCGACAACTACTCCGCAGAGATCCAGCGCAGCACGGTGGAGACCAACACGGACGTGGTCGACTCCCTGGCCGGGCTGCGCAGCGAGCTGCTCCGCCTCCGTCGCCGGATCGTCGAGGTCGCCGCACCGGACGGCATCGGGATCGCCGCGGTCGGCACGGCCCCCAGCTCGGCCTTCGCCGACTTCGAGCTGACCACCACCGGACGCTACGGCCGGATGCAGGAGCAGTACCGGCTGCTGGTCGACGAGCAGCTGATCTGCGGCCTGCAGATCCACGTCGGAGTGCCCGACCGCGATCTGGCGGTGGAGATCATGCAGCGGATCGCCCGCGACCTGCCGGTCCTGCTGGCCCTGTCGGCCAGCTCACCGTTCTGGAACGAGCAGGACAGCGGGTATGCCAGCATGCGCTCGATGGTCTGGCAGCGCTGGCCGACCGCCGGGGCAACCGGCCGGCTGGGCTCCGCCGCCGAGTACGAGGAGATGATCGCCGACCTGATCCGGACCGGCGTGATCGGGGACGCCAAGATGGCCTACTTCGACGTCCGGCCCTCGAGCCATGCCCCCACCCTGGAGCTGCGCACCTGCGACGCCTGCCCGCTGGTCGACGACGCCATCCTGATCGCCGGGCTGTTCCGCGCCACCGTGCTGGCCGCCTGGCAGAGCATCGAGGACGGCGAGCCGTTCCACCCGGTGCCGCTGCCGGTGCACCAGGCGGCGATCTGGCGCGCCGCCCGCAGCGGGCTCGC
>DASQUF010000449.1:0-10850 GCA_035641435.1 Propionibacteriaceae bacterium
AGAGCCAGCCCGTGGGCCGCGGCGCCGCGGCGCAGGGTCGCCTGGGCCCGTTCCGGCTGATGACCCCGATCGATCAACACGCCCACCGCACGGTTGATCGTCGCGTACTCAGTCAGGCCCGAGAACCCGGAGGCGACCGACTCCGGGGCCAGCTCGACGTCGAGCGCGACGGCCGGCCGACGGCCGTCGCGCTCGACGTCACCGTCGGCGTACGCGGTGCCCGCCGGTCCCCGGACGCGGCGGAGGTAGGACAGATCGGCAGCCAGGTCGACGAAGGCTCCTGGCCTAGCCGCGTAGAACACGACCCGACTCTCCGGGTCGAACCCCGGGCCGATGCTCGACAGGGTCAGGCGCAGGGAGGTGGCCGGTCGTACGCCGTCGATGTCGCCGAAGGCGGTCAGGGTGACCGGCCAGCCGTCGAGGACCAGGGTCAACCGGAGGCCGAGGTAGGACGAGACCGCCGTTCGCAGGTCGACGGCGAGCGCCGCAAGCGAACCGGTGAGGGTGTCGTCACCGGCACCGATGCTCTTGACCAGGACGTACAGATGGGCAGCGATACCGGTGGACAGATCCACTGGGAATGCTCCGAAGAAGCGGATCCGTCCGCTGACTCAGTTCGCGTCGGTTTGGCCCAGCCGGTCGCTGGACTCAAGATGGCGGCCATTACGGACCAGGACTGTGGCGGCCGCGTCATTCCCGACAATACGCGCCGGACTGAACGGGGACTAACCGGCCGTGTCGTCGGGACGTGGGGAATGTCGCGCATTCGCCCGCCGCACCGCCTCGTCGACGATGCTCCGGGCCACCACCGCGAGCCTGCGGTGCTCAGCCTGACTGAGCTGCCGCAACCGGTCCATGGCCTCCGCCTCCGTGCCGCCGCTCCGGCTCATCATGATCCCGACCGCCCGGTCGATGACCCCGCGAGTCTCCAACGCGGCCTGGAGCTGCAGGGCCAGGCGCCGGGTCTGGGCCAGAGCGTGAGCGTTCTGCACCGCGATCGCCGCCGGGGCGGCGAAGATCATGCCCAGCTCGGCGGCGCGATCGTCGAAGGCGTTCTTCGCGTAGGCGTACACGTTCATCGCGCCCACGACCCCGTCCGGGGCCACCAGCGGCAGGGACACCACGCTGTGGACTCCGAGCCGGGCGATCCGGCCTCCGAACCGTGGCCACCGGGGGTCGCCCCCCAAGGAGCCGCACAGCACGGGCCGCGCCTCGGCCGCGGCGCTGATGCAGGGCCCCTGGCCGATTCCGTACTGGATGTCGTCGATCTCACCCACGAATGGGGCGGTCGCCACCACGATGTCGGGCCGGTCCTGCTCCAGCAAGGTGAGGCCGGCACCGTCAGCTCCGGGTATCGCCTGCACCGCATACCCGGCGACGCGGGTGAGCAGGCCCTCCAGGTCCAGATTGCTCACGGCCAGCCGCGACAGGCGGTCCAGGCTGTCGCGGAGGTCGGCTTCCTGCGCCGACCGGCGCTGCACATCCGCGTCCGAGCGATCCACAGGAGCTTCGTCGGAATCCATGTCTGCTCGGGTTCCTCCATGGACCGGCTCGGGGAGCGACGCTGAAACTCTAATCGTTGCCCGCGGAGATTCAACCTGACTGCATTCGGCCCAGCGTCGCGCCCTCGCCGGGGGCCAACAGCGACCCTTGTTTACAATGTATAGTGGAGGTACTGCTCGAAAGCAGTCGGCCTGGGGCCGGAGCCGCCGCGGTTACGCCGCGCCTCGCGAGCGATCACGCTGCCGCCCAGACAATCGTCCGAGACCGACACTTCGACGGGATCTTCTCTTGACCTCTCTACTCACCTCCCCATCCCGGCCTGCGTCCGGCGCCGAACGGGAGGGCAGCTCCTTCACGGCACTGACCCGCAAGATCCACGAGCTGGGTCTGATGCGCCGCCGCTACGGCTATTACTGGGCCAAGCTGATCGGCGCCGTACTCGCCCTGACCGCCTGGGTGTTCGCGTTCGTCTGGATCGGCGACTCGTGGCTACAGCTCATCTCGGCCGGGGTGCTGGCCGTACTGCTGACGCAGATCGCCTTCCTCGGCCACGACGCGGCCCACCGGCAGATGTTCAAGTCCGGCCGCTGGAACGACTGGGTCAGCCTGATCGTCGCCAACCTGCTCGTCGGCATCAGCTACGGCTGGTGGCAGAGCAAGCACACCCGGCACCACGCGAAGCCCAACGTGGAGGGCGCCGACCCCGACATTGCCTTGAGCGCGATCGCCATGACTCCGGCGATGGCCAACCGCTATCGCAGCCCCCTGCTGCGCTGGCTGGTGGCCCGACAGGGCTGGTACTTCTTTCCCCTGCTGCTGCTCGAAGGCGCATCCCTCCACTGGGACGGCGTCAAGCGGGTGTTCGGCCGGGACAAGGTCCAACGCCGCTGGGTCGAGATGAGCTTCCTGGCCGTCCGCCTCGGCGGGCTGGCCACCTTGGCGTTCGTCGTACTGCCTCCGGGCAAGGCCGTCGCGTTCCTGGCGATCGAGCTGGCGGTGTTCGGCTTCTACATGGGCTTCTCCTTTGCGCCCAACCACATCGGCATGCCATTGGTGTCGCCGAAGCTCAAGCTCGACTTCCTGCGCCGCCAGGTACTGGTGAGCCGCAACATCCGCGGCGGCACCTGGATGTCGATCTTCATGGGTGGCCTGAACTACCAGGTCGAGCACCACCTGTTCCCCTCGATGGCTCGGCCGCACCTGCGCAAGGCTCAACCACTGGTCGCCGCGTACTGCGCCGCGGAAGGCATCCCCTATACGCAGACGACCATCTGGCAGGCGTACCGCAGCGTGGTCGGTTACCTGAACACAGTCGGGTTGGCCGGTAAGGACCCGTTCCTCTGCCCGCTGGTCGCTCAGCGCCGAGCGCTCTGAGAGGTCCTGCCCGGGGACTGCCCGTTTGACGTGGCCGAACCGAATGGGTAACGTTTACAACGTAAACCACGGCGGGAGTCCTTCCGCCGCTGGTCCTTGACCGGAGCTAAGACATTCGCCCGGTCCCCGCGGCCCTTCGGCCGTACTCGTTTGGAGATATCCCATGTCCACCACCCAGCCCTCCTACACGCCTGAGCGTGAGCTCGACCAGGTCACGCCGCGCCCCGTCGCGACCGAGACCAAGGCCTCGTTCAAGACCACTGAGCTCATCGTCTTCGTGGCCGCCGTCCTCGGTGTCCTGATCGCCGCGGCGGTCACCGACAACGGTGACGACGGCCAGGGCTTCGGCGCCCGTAGCGCCTGGCTCTACGTCACGCTCTTGACCATCGGCTACATGATCAGCCGCGGTCTGGCCAAGTCGGGCAGCCGCCACCACGACGCCTGACCCACCGCTGTGCACCGTCCGCCCCGGTTCGACTAACGTCGGCCGGGGCGGACGGCGTCTCCGGTCTCGCCCGCTGCACATCCCGAGGAGAACCATGACTGAGAACCCCACCGCGGCCAACGCCGCGAACCCCACCGCCCCGGACACGAACGCCCCGACTCCCGAGGCGACCCCTGAGGTGGCGAACGCCGAGTGGCCGGTGCTGACCCCGGACGCGACCGCCCCAGCGCCGGGCACCGTACCGGTGGCCGATCCCGAGCCGGCTGCGGCCACCCCGAGCGGACCGAGCCAGTCGAGCCTGGCCGCACCCCGGGGGCTGAGCTACGCGGTCGACATCGTGTTCTGCATCGATGTCACCGGGAGCATGACCCCGATCCTCGACGCGGTGAAGGCCAACGCTCTCGGCTTCTACGACGACGTCCAGACCAACCTGACGGCGAAGGGCAAGAACGTGGCCCAGCTGCGGGTCCGCGTCGTCGCCTTCCGCGACTTCGTCGCCGACGGCGAGGCGGCGCTGGAAGAGTCGCCGTTCTACACCCTGCCGGCCGAACGCAACGGCTTCTCCGAGTTCGTCAACGGCCTGATTCCGCAGGGCGGCGGGGATGCGCCGGAGTCGGGTCTGGAGGCCGTGTCTCTGGCCATCAACTCCCCGTGGACCACCACCGGCGACCGCCGCCGGCAGGTCATCGTGGTGTGGACCGACCAGCCGGCCCAGCCCCTCAACCCGTCCGTCGTGCCGGCCGACCTCGCGTCCCGGGTGCCGGCCGACTTCAGCGCGCTGACCGACGCCTGGGAGGACGAGCAGGGCGTGATGGGCTCCAGCTCGAAGCGGCTGATCCTGTTCGCGCCGGACGGTCCGGGCTGGAGCGACATCTCGGCCGTCTGGGAGAACGTCGTGCACCACCCCTCGCAGGCCGGCGGCGGTCTGTCCGACGTGGACTACGGCACGATCATCGACTCGATCGGCAACTCGGTGTGAGCGAGGCCGGGGAACCGATGGCGACCGCCGACTTCCGCTCGACCTCCGGCCCGAGCCTGTCCTTCGCCTTCAACCTGGCCAAGATTCCTGATCAGGGCGAGGACTCCGACCCGATCGTCCGCGACGGGCCGGACCTCGGCATGGTCGGGGTGTTCGACGGGATGGGCGGGGCCGGCGGTACGGTCTACGAGACGCCGAGCGGGGCGCGTACGGGCGCCTACATCGCCTCCCGCGTAGCTCGCGACGTCGTCGAGCGGCGGATGCTCGACCTGCTGGAGCCCGACTGGAACCTCAACGGCGAGGCGGCCGCCGAGGACCTCCAGCGGTCGGTCCGGCAGGCGCTGGAGGAGCGGCTGACCGAGCTCAAGGCCCCGCCGAGCCGACTGCGCTCGAAGCTGCTCCGGGCTCTACCGACCACGATGGCTGTGATCGCCCTGCAGCGGACCGCCCGTGGCGGACCTACCTGGGCCGGCCACGTGTTCTGGGCCGGCGACTCCCGGGCCTATGTCGTCACCGCCGATGGTGCCGCCCAGCTCAGCACCGACGACCTCCGGGACCCGGGCGATGCCCTGGCCAACCTGCGGCGCGACTCGGTGGTCAGCAACGCCATGTCCGCCGACACCGACTTCCACGTCAGCTACCGGCGGGTCGAGCTGAAGGCGCCGTTCCTGCTGGTCTGTGCGACCGACGGCTGCTTCGGCTACGTGCCCACGCCGATGCACTTCGAGCACCTGCTGCTGCAGGGTCTGGCTGGGGCGCGCAACCCGCAGGCCTGGTCGTCCGCACTGCAGTCGGCGATCACGGAGATCACCGGCGACGACGCTGCGATGGCGGTGATGGGCGTCGGCACCGACTTCTCCGGCTTCCGGACTCTGCTCGCCCCCCGGCTGGCCGAGCTGGAGCGCAGCTTCATCGCGCCGCTGGACGGCCTGCGCCGGACCGTCGATGAGGCCGAGCGCGCGCTGCAGCAGGCCCGGCAGCGCCACGAGGTCGAGACGGCTGCGCTCTGGGCGCAGTACCAGACCGGATACGAACAGCACCTCCGGCCAGGCGCCGTGGAGCCGGACGCGGAGGAGATCGACCAGAGTCCTGGTGCGGCGGACGAGACTGAGCTGAGTGATGCCGATGCCGAGGTGGAGGAGACGTCCGCCGAGGACGCGACCGAGGAACGTAAGCCCGAGCTCGGCCGTACGGCAGAGGTGACGTCATGAAGGCCGGCGACGTGATCAACGGCTACACCATCCTGGAGGACTTCAAGGTCGTCGGGGCGGGACTGAGCCAGTGGACGTTCGCCGAGCGCGGCGGCCGGCAGTTCTTCATCAAGCAGTTCCTCAGCCCGACCTACCCCGACGACGCGGCCCCGGGCAGCGCGAAGACCAAGGCCAAGAAGCGGGCCCGCTGCGCGGCCTTCGAGAGCCACCACCGCGGGATCCAGACCGTGCTGGCCCCGCTCTCCGCGTACGGCGGGAACCTCATCGTGACCCTGGACTTCTTCCGCTGGGGCGCCAAGTACTACAAGGTCACCGAGAAGGTCGACGCCGAGGCGATGGAGCCGCGCGACATCGCCCGGCTCGGCTTCCCGCTGCAGCTCGTGCTGATGAAGTCCGTGGCCCACAGCCTGAAGATCCTGCACGACCTGCGGATCGTGCACAGCGACATGAAGCCCAGCAACATCCTGGTCAAGCGCACCGAGCTGGGCTACACCAGCAAGCTGATCGACTTCGACAGCGCCTACCTGGCCGGCAACCCGCCGCCGCCGGAGGAGATCGTCGGCACGATCAACTACTATTCCCCCGAGCTCCTCGGTTACATCCAGGAGGCGGGAGTTCTCCCCCATCAGCTCGGCGTGGCCTCGGATGTGTTCACGCTCGGACTGATCTACACCGAGTTCCTCACCGGCGCACCCCCGCCCTTCGACACGGCGACGTACCACGAAGCAGCGGTCGCCGTCCGCAGCGGCCAGACGCTGCGCATCCCGCGGGACCGGGTGGTCCCGGAGCTGGCCGACCTGATCGACCAGATGATGGCCGCTGATCCCGCGCACCGGCCGACGATCGCCAAGGTGCACGCCACCTTGATGAGCATTCGGACCGGTCCACCCGAACGGCCGGTCGCGCCCCCGCGGCCCGGACCGCCGAGCGCGCTGCGCGGCAAGGGTCTACGGGCGACCCGCCCGGCCGCGCCGACGGACGCCGAGCCTGCTCCTCGTGGACGGCTGGTCGGCAAGCTGATCTCGAAGATCACGGACAGGTCCCGCGGATGATCGGCATCTGGCGATGCCGCGTGTGCGAGGGCGTGAACCAGGGCGGGCGGGTGTGCGCAACCTGTGGCACCGAGGTGCCGAGGGGTGAGCCGCTCCGCGCTGCGGTCCGCACCCGGCTGCCGAGCACGTTGCCTCCGGCACCGGCGCCAGTGCCTCCGACCGCACGCCGGCGCGAGCTGCGGACCATGCCCACCCCGGCGGACCTGCGCCGGGTGGACCCGGACGGTCGGTTCGAGGCCTTCGACGGCTTCACCATCCTCCCGCTGCCGGGTGGATGCATCGTGTTCGGCCGCTGACGCCCTTACGCGCCGCGCTTCGCCGCCGGCCCTCGGCGCGACCTTCGGATCGCGCTGAGGCCGACGTACGCAAGTCCTCCCGCGGCCAGCCACGGGCCAGCCACGATGATCGGGTCCAGCGGCTGGTGCACCAGGTCGGTGCGCTTCTGGCCGACGCGCGAGGCGACGGGATGATGCTTGAACTCACTCAGCACGCCGGTCTGCGTGATCGGGTTGTCCGGACGCAGGCTCACGAGCGACTTCAGGTGCGCCTCGCCCGCGTCGACCCGGTCGGCTGCCATCAGCAGCAACCAGTGGGCCGCGCGGCCCTCGCTGTACCGGTTGTAGGCGAACTTGCGGATGGCGCCCGAGAGGCCCTTGGGCGGGCAGGACGTGCCGAAGACGGGGGTCAGGAACTCGTGCTCGATGGAGCGTTCGCGTGGCCACTTCTCGGGCTGGCGCTCCGGGAAGTCCCAGTGCGCCCCGCTCAGGGTGGGGTCGAACTGCTCCCGCGGGACACTGGGACGGTCCTTCGGGTCGAGGTCGGCACCCCAGCCGGGGATGCGGGCCCGCAGCTGATCGGATGACTCGGGCAGCGGCGGCTTGTTCGCGGTGTACGGCATGGTCGTTTCTCCTGCTCAGCCGGCGTTCGGGACGATCAGGGGTTTGATGCAGCTGTCCAGCTTGGCCGAGAAGATGTGGTAGCCCTCGGCGATGTGCTCGAGCGGGATCCGGTGGGTGACGATGTCGCTGGGCTTCAGATAGCCGTTGCGGATGTGCTCGAACAACCGCGGCCACTGCCGTTTCACCGGAGCCTGGTTCATCCTCAAGGTCAGCCCCTTGTTCAGCGCGTCCCCGAACTTCACCGCGCTGAACATCGGGCCGTACGCCCCCATCACTGAAACCGTCCCGCCCTTGCGAACCCCGTCGATCGCCCAGTTCAGCGCGATGGGCGAGCCGCCCTGCAGCTTCAGCTTGGCCGAGGTGACGTGCTGGGTGAGGTTCCCGTCGGCCTCCGCACCGACCGCGTCGATCACCGAGTCCGCGCCGAGGTAACCGGTCATCTTCTTCATCTCGACCACGATGTCGTCGTACTCGGTGAAGTTGTAGGCCTCGGCGTGCGCAAACGTGCGCGCCTTCTCCAGGCGATACTCGAGGTGGTCGATGACGATCACCCGGCCGGCCCCCATCAGCCACGCCGACTTGGCGGCGAACAGCCCCACCGGGCCAGCGCCGAGGACCACCACCACATCACCCTCGACGATGTCGGCCAGCTGGGCCCCGAAGTAGCCGGTGGCCAGGGCGTCGGTCAGCAGCACCGCGTCCTCGTCGTCCATCCAGTCCGGGATGAGACTCGGGCCGACATCGGCGAACGGCACCCGCACGAACTCCGACTGTCCCCCGTCGTAGCCACCGCAGGTGTGGGAGTAGCCATAGATGCCGCCGACGGCGGTCGCGTTCGGGTTGACGTTGTGGCAGTTGGAGTAGAGCCCACGCGCGCAGAAGAAGCACGAGCCGCAGAAGATGTTGAACGGCACCATGACCCGGTCACCCGGCTTCAGGTTCTGCACCGACGGACCGACCTCGTGCACGACCCCGATGAACTCGTGGCCGAAGGTCATCCCGACCCGGGTGTCGGGCATCATCCCGTGGTACAGGTGCAGGTCCGACCCGCAGATCGCCGCCAGGCTCACCCGGACGATGGCGTCGTTCGGGTGCTCGATGGGCGGGATGTCCTTCTCCTCCACGCGGACCTTGTACGGCCCGCGGTACACCATCGCTCGCATTGTCTCTCCCTCTCGAACCGGTGGCCGGTTCCCGTGGAGGCCCTACCCCGTAGTGCGTGGACCCAGTCATCGGGGCCGACACGCCCAGTCGGGAACCGCGATCACGGTCCCGGCTCGTCCACCATGGGATCTAGGCATCTCGGGCGCTGCTGACGCCCGCCTTTCCTCGGGGGTCGAAATGGGCAGTGGGGTCCGCATCCGTTGGGACCGCGTCTGCATGCTCCTCGCGGCCGTCACCGTCCTGGTCATCGTCGTCGGTCACGCGATCGTGCGCGGGGTGACGGCGGATGAGCCCAGAACTCTCGGGAACGAGGCGCCGTCGGTGGCCGCGCCGGTGGCGCGACCCTGTCCACCCGTGGTCGACGGCGTGCTGCGGACCGCACCGCACGAGGAGGGTCAGCGCACCGTCGCCCTGACCTTCGATGACGGCCCCGGCGAGTGGACCGACGACATCCTCGCCGTGCTGGCCCAGCAGGACGTGAAGGCAACGTTCTTCGTCGTCGGCCGCGAGGCCGCCGCCGCGCCCGACCAGGTCCGGCAGATGTATGCCGCCGGCCACGCCGTGGAGAACCACAGCTGGTCACATCCCTCGGCCGGACGTCGTGGCCGCTGGGACCAGCAGCTGATCGGGAACCAGATCCGGCGGACGAGTGCGGAGATCGGCCGCCTCACCGGCCAGCCGCCGTGCTACTTCCGGCCACCGCAAGGCGTGGTGCCCGGCGCGGAGGGCCCGGCTCGCACCGCGAGCCTGTCAATGACCCTGTGGTCGGTGGACACCCGGGACTGGGCGATCCGAGGCCAGACGGCCGCCGACAAGATCCGCACCCGGGCCCGCGCCGGACTGGACGAGCCCAACCCGATCGTCCTGCTGCACGACGGCGGCGGTGACCGGCGGGCCACTCTGGCCGCCCTGCCCGGCATCATCGACGACTACCGCCGCGCGGGCTACGCCTTCGTCACCCTCGCCGACGGCCGCGTCTAGTTTCCGTAGGTCAACCGCACCCCAATCCCTGGATTCCTGACCCACGTTTCACCACTACCCGGCGTGTCGCGGGTCCCCTGGCGACTGGCGTCACTAATTCAGGTGGAACCCACCAACGAGAGTCCCGCGCAGGTGACGCGCGCGGCGAGGTGGAGGCACCTGAGAAGGTGACGCCAGCGGCCGCCAGATATGCCGACACGCCGGGTGGTGCTGAAACGCGCGTCAGAAAATCAGGGAGAGGGCGTAGTGGGCGGGCTCAACCACTCAGCGGGCGATCATGCCGGCGGAGAGGTCGATGTCGGCCCCGCAGAGTCCGGGCATGTTGAGCATCGCCACCACCGCGGCGGCCACCTCCTTCTCGGTGACCATCCGCTGCAGAGCGGCGCGGGAGACGAACTCGCGCTCGGCATCGGCCGGCGTGGTGCCGGTTCGCTCGGCCTCCCGGGCGAAGTTCCGGGCCATCCGCGGTCCCGCCACCGGGCCGGGCGAGAGCGAGTTGACGATCACCCCGAGCGGGCCGACCTCGTGGGCCAGGGTCGCGGTCAGCCCGATCACCGCCATCTTCGACGCGGTGTAGGGGGTCCGCCGGGCCAGCGGCCGCTTGCCGCTCACCGAGGCCAGGTTGATCACGTCGCCGTCCCTGCGCTCGATCATCGGCGGCAGGAACGCGCGGCACATCAGGAAGACCCCGCGGACGTTGGCGGCGAAGACGTCGTCCCAGTCGGCCACGCTGATGTCGACCAGCGAGGCGACCGGCCCGGCGACGCCCGCGTTGTTGACCAGGATCGAGACCTCTTCGTCGGCGACCCGCCCGGCCAGCGCCGCCACCGACGCCTCGTCCGCGACATCGCAGACCTCCGCCCGGACGTTCGGCTCGAGCTCGGCGGCCACCGCCGCCAGCTTTTCGGCGTTCCGGCCGACCAGGATGGTCCGCGCCCCCGCGTCACGAAGGGCGTGGGCGATGGCCCGACCGAGACCGTTCCCGGCGCCGGTAATCAGCGCCGTCCGGCCCTCGATCTCTCCGGTCATGTTCCCTGAGCCTGTCGATGGGGCGCTTCCACAGGCTCAGTGCGCACTGGTGGCTCAGCGCGCATTTGCGGTGATGTTCGCCGGCGCCCAGGGAAGCGGTGCCCCCGCGTACTTGTGCGCCCGGACGTCACCCGAGCGGGCATGGCCCTCGAACAGCTCCACCCGAGCGGCCCGACCGCACAGCTCACCCAGCCATGCGCTGGCCTGCGGGTC
>DASQUF010000450.1:0-9205 GCA_035641435.1 Propionibacteriaceae bacterium
AGCGGAGTACCGGCCGCAGCGGCCGACGCAGTCATCGACGTAACACCGGGCACGACCTCACAGCTGAACCGGTCCGCCAGCCGATCATGCAAGTACATGTAGGAGCTGTAGAACAGCGGGTCGCCCTCGGCCAGCACCACCACGTCGCGGCCGGCTTCCAGGTGGGCCACCAGCCGGGCCGCCGAGGTGTCGTAGAACTCCGCCATCGCCGCGTAGTAGTCGGCACCGCCTTCGGTGGTCACCGGGTATTCGAGCAGCTCCTCGACCACGCCGGGTGCCACCAGGTCAGCCACGATCGTTCGGGCGATGGAGCGGCCGTGCGTGCCGGAGTGGTACGCGATCACCGGGGCGGCCCGGATGAGCCGGGCGGCCTTGAGGGTCACCAGCTCCGGGTCACCCGGACCAACGCCGACCGCGTAGAGACGTCCGGCCATCAGATCTCCGCCTCCTGAGCCAAGGCGTTGACCGCGGCCACGCACAACGCCGAGCCGCCGCGGCGACCGTGCACGACCAGGTACGGCAGGTCCCACGGGTTCTCGGTGAGCGCGATCTTGGACTCGGCCGAGCCGACGAAACCGACCGGCATCCCGAGGACCGCGGCCGGACGCGGTCCGCTGTCGGCGATCACCTCGAGCAGGTGGAACAGCGCCGTCGGCGCGTTGCCGATGGCCACGACCGCCCCGTCCAGCTCGTCTCCCCACAGTGAGACCGCCGCTGCCGAGCGGGTCGTGCCCCAGCGGTAGGCCAGCCCCGGCGTCCGGTCGTCGTGCAGCAGGCAGTGGATCGCGTTCTCGGCCGGCAGCCGCCGCCGGGTGATGCCCGAGGCGATCATCTGCGCGTCGGTGAAGATCGGCGCGCCGGCCCGCAGCGCATTCCGGGCGGTGCTGACCAGCCGGGGGTGGAAGGCCAGGTCGGCGGGCAGGCCCACCTCGCCGGTGGCATGGATCATCCGCACGGCCACGACCTGCGCGTCCGGAGCGAGGGTGGCCAGGTCGGCCTCCGCCCGGATGGTGGCGAAGGAGCGGCGGTAGATCTCGGTGGCGTCGCTGACGTAGTCGTAGCGGCGGGTCGGCCGCTCAAGCATGGGCGACGAGCTCGACGTGATCGGAGTTCGGGGCGCCGCAGCGCCGCTCACAGCCGCTGAGATGGGTGCGCCGCAGCGGGGTCGAGGCGGGCCGCCCGGCCAGCTCCCGAGCAGCGGCGAGGGTCTCCATCCGGGCCTTGCTGCAGTACGGCGCGCCGACACAGGCGGTGATCAGAGTCCAGGGCGAGGCGTCGTCGGTGACCAGTCCCGTCGCGGCCAGGTCGGGCACCCGCGCGGCGGCGTACGGGATCACCAGCCCACGCCACGGGGTCACCACGACCGGTCCGTCGCCCGATGCAGCCCGCACTGCGGCGAGCTGTTCCGGGGTGAGGAAGCCCAGCGGGACAACGACGCTGGCGTGGTCGCCGACTGCGCCGAGGAACGGGGCGAGAGATCCGCCCCGAGCCGGTCGAAGGGTCGGGTCGGGGCCGCCCGTACGCGCGGCGGCGATCAGAGCCGGCACGGCCTCGGTGGCCGGCACCAGCCGCCGCTGGTCCCCGACCATGATCACGCCCTGGTCCGGATCGATGGCCTGGTAGCCCACGTCGAACGGCAGCGTGATGACATCGCCGCGTCCGTCGTCCAAGGCGAACAGGAACCGCCCGGACAGCCCGGCCAGGTCGGCGGACGCTCGCAGAGCCTCGTCCAGACCGCCGACCATCTGCCGCAGGTCGGCGCGGCCGCCGTGCAGCCCGGTCAGCGGCGAGGCGATTATGTTGCGGACCCGTTCGTGGGGGGCCGACGGCAGGAACCCGGCCGCGGTGACTTCGGCGACGAACTCCTCCGGCACCCGGTCGGCGAGTCCACGGATCTGCAGGCTGCCCCGCGACGTGAGCTGAAGCAGGCCGCTGCCGTACACCGCGGCCAGCTCGCCGAGCCGCCCCAGCGCGGCGCCGGTCGTCTGCCCGCCCGGGATCCGCACCCGCACCATGGCGCCGTCCGCCGCGAGGTGCGGCAGCAGTACGCCCGGGCATCGGTCGGCAGTCACGCCCGCCATCGTAAGTTGCTCGACGGCTGTGACGCGGGTCACATCAGCAGTGCGTAATGAGTTCAGGACGTAGCCTCACCCAACTTCCCGCCCTTCACTCGCACTCAGCGCCCTCGGCAGCAGGCGGGAAGTGCGAGTGAAGGGCGGTAAGTGGGTAGGGCCGCGGCGCCGCTGTGTCTGGCGTGCTCCGGTCGCTAAGGTGCCGGGATGCCGACGTACGCGTTCTTCCAGGTCGACGTCTTCGGGTCGAACGGACTGGACGGCAACCCGCTGGCAGTGGTGCACGACGCCGAGGGAATCGACGCGACGCAGATGCAGCAGTTCGCTCGCTGGACCGGCCTGTCGGAGACGACCTTCCTGCTGCCGCCGACGACCGACGAGGCGGACTACCGGGTTCGAATCTTCACCACGGAGGAGGAACTGCCGTTCGCGGGGCACCCCACGCTGGGGTCGGCGTACGCCTGGCTCGGCGCGGGCGGGCGGCCGCAGGCGCCGAACGTGGTGGTGCAGCAGTGCGGGGCCGGCCTGGTGCGGCTGCGGCGAGACAGCGGGCGGCTGGCCTTTGCGGCACCGCCGCTGACCCGCTTCGAACCGGTCGAAGAGGAGCTGGTCGGCCGCATCGCCAGTGGCCTGGGCCTAGACCGCCAGGACATTCTCGACGCGTCCTGGCTGGTCAACGGGCCGCGCTGGATCGGGATCCGGCTGCCGAGCGCGGAGCGCGTACTCGACGTCCGACCGGATCCCGGGCCGCTGGCCGGACTGGACATCGGGTTGGTTGGGCCGTACCCGCCCGGCTCTGAGACCACGTACGAGGTGCGGGCTCTGCTGCCCGGCCAGGCGGTCGCGGAGGACCCGGTGACCGGAAGCCTGAACGCCGGGCTGGCGTACTGGATGACCGAGGTCGGGCTGGTGCCGGACCACTACGTGGCGTCTCAGGGCACGGTGCTCGGCCGGGCCGGACGGGTGCACATCGACCGTGAGGACGGCACGATCTGGGTCGGCGGTCGGGTCGCGGACGTGATCCAGGGCCACGTCACGATCTGACCGGTGGCTCGTTACTGCACGTCGACGAAATCCGGTGTGCTGGCGGATGCGCTTGACGTGGGCGTGCCGGCGAAGTGGAGCCGATACCAGCCGTCCTGCGCAACCTCCCGCTTGACCGTCACCTGGGTCGAGATGCGGCCGGTCGAGGTGAACCCGACGGTTTTCACCGGGATCCAGGTTTCACTGCCCCGGGCCTTGAACTGCACCGTGGCCCGGTGGTTTGATCCGCCGAAGCGGACATAAGCCTTCTTTTTCCAGTCAGCGCGTTGCAGGCTGCCTTTGATGGTGAGCCGGTCGCCTTTGTTGCGAGGAGGTTGCCGAGTCCCGTCGGCTCTTCCGCCTCGCGGCGGTGCTCGCGGTGAGTGTCCCGCTGTCCGGCCTGCTGCTCTGCCTCGGCGTTTGTCGGAAGGGCCTTGTCATCTTCCTCCTTGTCCTACTCCTGCTCGGCAGTGCTCACGCGACCCTTGTCGGCGTCGATGCCTACCGCACCCGCGAGCCGGAGCCGGTCGACCAAGGCCCCCGCGTCTGTCAGGAGAGCAGCGGCGGCGACAACCGCTGCCCCGGCGGCTAAGGCGGTAGCTAGGGAACTCCGGCGCCGCAGACGGGCCGCCCTCGCCGTGGATGGCTGCTGCGATCCGGCTCCGCGGCCAGTCGGCCGTTAGGCTCGCCGGGTGCCGCGCATCGCCCTTGTCTCGACCTCCGACACCGACCTGCTGTCGGCGCGGGCCTCCGGCGCGGACTACCTCTACGTCAACCCGAGCAAGGCGGTGCACGCCGAGATGGCGGAGGCGCTCGCCGCGGCCGACCTGATCGTCGCCCGGATCCTCGGCTCGCCCAAAAGCCTCTGCAGCGGGTTCGCCCGGATCCGCGGCGAGGGTCAACCGATGGTGGTGCTCGGCGGTGAGCAGGCTCCGGACGCGGCCCTGATGGAGCTGTCCACCGCGCCGATCGGGGTCGCCGCGGATGCCCATGTCTACCTGGCCCAGGGTGGCCCGGAGAACCTGCGCCAGCTGCACGCCTTCCTGTCCGACACCGTGCTGCTCACCGGCGAGGGGTTCGACCCGCCGGTCGAGCAGCCGGCCTGGGGCGCCCTTCGCCAGGCTCAGGGCGCATCCGGTGAGGCCCAGATCGCATCTCCGCGCGTCGGCATCCTCTTCTACCGCGCTCAGTACACCGCCGGGAACACGGCGTACGTCGAAGCCCTGGCCGATGCCGTCGACGCGGCGGGCGGAGTCGGCATCCCGATCTACGCGACCTCGCTCCGCGACGCCCCGGCCGACCTGCTCGACTACCTCGGCACCCTCGACGCCCTCGTCACCACGGTCCTGGCCGCCGGGGGCACCCGGCCGGCCACCGCCTCGGCCGGCGAGGACGACGAGGGCTGGGATGTACGCGCCCTCGCCGCTCTGGACATCCCGATCCTGCAGGGCCTCTGTCTGACGTGGGACCGCGACTCCTGGCTGGCCTCCGACGAGGGGATGACGCCGCTGGACGTGGCCACCCAGGTCGCGGTGCCGGAGTTCGACGGGCGCATCATCACCGTGCCGTTCTCGTTCAAGGAGAACGACGCCGACGGTCTCCCGGCCTACATGCCCGACCCGGAACGCTGCCGCCGGGTCGCCGAGCTCGCCGTCAACCACGCCCGGCTCCGCCACATCCCGCCGGCCGGGCGCAAGATCGCGATCATGCTGTCGGCGTACCCGACCAAGCACTCGCGGATCGGCAACGCCGTCGGCCTGGACACCCCGGTCTCGCTGATCCGGCTGCTCCGGGCCATGCGGGAGGCCGGCTACGACCTCGGCGCCCCCGGCGCGATCCCCGGCACGGGCGAACTCGAGCCGGTCGAGGGCGAGAGCCCGGACACCACGGCGGGCAACGCTCTGATCCACGCGCTCATCGCCGCGGGCGGGCAGGACCCCGAGTGGCTGACCGCGGAGCAGCTGAGCGGCCAGCCGGTCCGCATCCCCGCCGCCACCTACAAGGGCTGGTTGGCCGACCTGCCTTCTGAGCTGAGCGAAGCCGTCACCGGGGCCTGGGGCGAGGCGCCCGGCGAGCTGTTCGTCGACCGCACGCACAACCCCGAGGGCGAGATCGTCGCCGCCACCCTGCAGGCCGGCAACGTCGTCATCCTGGTGCAGCCGCCGCGCGGGTTCGGAGAGAACCCGATCGCGATCTACCACGACCCCGACCTCGCCCCCTCGCACCACTATCTCGCGGTGTACCGGTGGATCGAGCGCGAGTTCGGCGCCCACGCCATGATCCACGTCGGCAAGCACGGCAACCTGGAGTGGCTGCCGGGCAAGAACCTGGGGCTCTCCGCTGCCTGTGGCACCGACGCGGCGATCGGCTCGCTGCCGCTGATCTACCCCTTCCTGGTCAACGACCCCGGTGAGGGCACCCAGGCCAAGCGCCGCGCCCACGCGACGATCATCGACCACCTGGTGCCGCCGATGGCCCGGGCCGAGTCCTACGGCGACATCGCACGCCTGGAGCAGCTGCTCGACGAGTACAGCAACGTTCTGGCCATGGACCCGGCCAAGGTGCCGGCCCTGCGCGGGGAGATCTGGACCTTGATCCAAGCCGCACAGCTGGAGCACGACCTCGGCCTGGACGACCGGCCCGACGACGAGGCGTTCGACGAGTTCGTGATGCACGTGGACGGCTGGCTGTGCGAGATCAAGGACGTGCAGATACGTGACGGGCTGCACGTCCTGGGCCAGGCGCCGGCGGGCGACGAGCTGGTGAACCTGGTGCTCGCCGTGCTCCGGGCCAACCAGATCTTCGGCGGTCAGGTGAACGGCGTGCCGGGGCTGCGGGCGGCGCTGGGTCTGGTCGAGGGTGCTCCCACCCAGGAGGTCGATCGGATCGAGTCGCTCGCCCGGCAGCTCGTCCAGGCCGTCGCTGCGACGAGCTGGGATGAGGCGGCCGTGCCCTCGGTGGTCGAGCGGGTGGTCGGCGCGCGCGACTCCGGCGTCGTCGCCTCCGTCGAGTTCGCCTGCCGCGAGGTCGTCCCCCGGCTGCGGCGCACCAGCGACGAGATCGCCAACACCCTGCACGCGCTGGACGGGGGGTACGTCCCGGCCGGACCGAGCGGGTCCCCGCTTCGCGGTCTGGTCAACGTGCTGCCCACCGGCCGCAACTTCTACTCCGTCGACCCCAAAGCCATCCCGTCCCGGCTGGCCTACCAGACGGGCCAGGCCATGGCCGAGTCCCTACTGCAGCGACACGTCGACGAGACCGGGGCCTACCCGTCATCCGTCGGCCTCTCGGTCTGGGGTACCTCCGCCATGCGGACCAGCGGCGACGACATCGGCGAGGTGCTGGCCCTGCTCGGTGTGGTGCCGGTCTGGGACGCCGCCTCGCGCCGGGTCACCGGGCTGGAGCCCATCCCTCTGGCCGAGCTGCGCCGGCCGCGGATCGACGTGACCGTGCGCATCTCCGGGTTCTTCCGTGACGCCTTCCCGCATGTGCTCGCCCTGTTGGACGACGCTGTACGCCTGGTCGCTGACCTCGACGAGCCGACGAGTGAGAACTTCGTCCGCGCCCATGCGCACCGCGACCTGGCCGACCACGGCGACCAGCGCCGGGCGACGACTCGGATCTTCGGGTCCAAGCCGGGCGCGTACGGGGCGGGGATCCTGCCGCTGATGGAGGCCGGCAACTGGCGCAACGACGCCGACCTGGCCGAGGTCTACACCGCCTGGGGCGGATTCGCGTACGGGCGCGACCTGGACGGGCTGCCCGCCCGGCAGGACATGGAGACCAACTACCGGCGGATCGCCGTGGCGGCCAAGAACATCGACACGGTCGAGCACGACATCGCCGACTCCGACGACTACTACCAGTACCACGGCGGCATGGTCGCCACGGTGCGGGCGCTGACCGGCGCCGAGCCCAAGGCGTACGTCGGCGACTCGACCAGCCCGGACGCCGTGCGGACCCGGACGCTGACCGAGGAGACCGCGCGCGTGTTCCGCGCCCGGGTGGTCAACCCGCGCTGGATCGGGGCGATGCAGCGGCACGGCTACAAGGGGGCGTTCGAGCTGGCCGCCACGGTTGACTACCTCTATGGCTTCGACGCCACGGCTGGCGTGGTGACCGACGGGATGTACGAACAGCTGGCCGAGTCGTACGTGCTGGACAAGCGGAACCAGGACTTTCTGAAGCACGCCAACCCGTGGGCGCTGCGCGGCATCATCGAGAAGCTGAACGAGGCCGCCGATCGCGGGCTCTGGGCCGAGCCGGACCCGGAGATGATGGCCGAGATGCAGCAGGTCTACCTCGACGTGGAAGGCGACTTGGAGGACGAGCTTGCGGCTCCGACCATTCGACGCGAGGACTCATGAGCCTGGACCTCGATCGGCTCGGCCCCGAGGTGCTGGAGTTCCTGGTGGAGCGGCACCTGGCCACCCTGACCACCCTCCGCGCCGACGGCTCGCCACACGTGGTGCCGGTCGGGTTCACCTACGACGCGCAGACCCGGCTGGCCCGGGTGATCACCTCCGGGGACTCGGTCAAGGCCCGCAACGCGGACCGCGCCGACGCCGTGGCTGCCCTCTGCCAGGTCGACCGGGCCCGCTGGCTCACCCTGTCCGGCCCGGTCTGTGTGGAGCACGACGCTGACGCGGTGGCCGACGCCGTCCGCCGGTACGCGAGCCGCTACCGCCAACCGCGGGTGAACCCGAAGCGGGTGGTGCTGGTCATGGACGTCACGCGGATGCTGGGGCGGCCCTGATCCGGTCCAGGATCGCGGTCGTGAGCGCCGCCGCCTCGGTCTCGGGCAGCCAGTGTCCGGCGTCCAGGTCGACGAAGCGGTACGGACCAGTCACGTACTTTGCGGTCGCCTCTGCGGTGCTACGGACCAGCGCGGCGTCGTTTCGCCCCCACACGTACGTCGTCGGCACCCGGATCCGGCCGACCGGCCTGGTCGAGAACGGCAGCCCGCGGTACCAGTTGAACGCGCCGGTCCACGCACCGGGCTCGGCCATCGCCGCCGCGTACGCGTCGGCTGACTCCACCGGCAGACCACTGCCGACCAAGGACTTCATCAAGGTCCGGCGGGCCAGCGCCTCGGGCAACCCGGGCAGCTGGAACAGCGCCATGTACCACGACGCCCGCGCCTGGCCGGCCCGGAGTCCGTCCCGGAAGGCCGCGGGGTGCGGTGTCGACACGCTGGTCAGCGTGGCCACGCGGTCGGGGTACCACCCGGCGACGCCCCAGGCGGCCATGCCACCGAAGTCGTGGCCCACGAGATGGGCGCGATCGAGCCCGGCTGCGTCGAGCAGCGCCACCACGTCGGCGGCCGTCTCCTCGATCGCGTACGCGCGGCGCGGTCGCGGTCGGTTGGTCGCGGTGTAGCCGCGCATGGTCGGCACCAAGGTGCGCAGCCCGGCCGCGTTCAGTCCCGTCGCAACGTCGTCCCAGGTCGACGGCTGCTGCGGGAACCCGTGCAGCAGCACGACCGGCTCCCCGTCCGCCGGACCGGAGTCGCTCACGTCGAAGCGCAGCGCCGAGCGGAGGTACGAATCCATGCCGTCAGTATGTCGACCGCGCCGGCTCAGCTCGCGCGATGCTGGGCGGCCAGCTCCCGGTAGTGCTCGGCGTTCGCCACGACCCGGGCGAACTCCTCGTCAGTGAGTTCGCGGCGCACCTTCCCCGGGACCCCGGCGACCAGCGACCGGGGCGGGATCCGTGTCCACTCGAGCACGACGGTCCCCGCTGCGATCAGTGAGCCGGTGCCGATCACCGCTCCGTTCAGCACCGTCGCGTTCATGCCGATCAGGCAGTCGTCCTCGACGGTGCAGCCGTGCACGACCGCCGCGTGGCCGACGCTGACGCCCGACCCGATCAGGGCGGGGAAGCCAAGGTCGGTGTGCACCACGACGTTGTCCTGCAGGTTGCTGCCCGCGCCCAGCTCGATGCTGTCCATGTCCGCCCGGACCACCGCGCCGAAGAAGACGCTGGCATCCGCCGCGATGGTTGCCTGTCCGATCACGGTCGCCGTCGGGGCGAGCCAGGCGGCCAGGTGGACGGTCGGCGACGCATCGCCGAACGGCAGAATCAGGGCGCTCATCTTCGTCACCCTAGGG
>DASQUF010000451.1:0-3829 GCA_035641435.1 Propionibacteriaceae bacterium
GATCGTGGCGGCCATGTGCATGGGAGGGCGCCCATGAGCGAAGCCATCATCTGGCTGACCATCTTCGTGCTGGCCATCTTCGTCGGGATCGAGGTGATCTCGAAGGTCTCCTCCACCCTGCACACGCCGCTGATGTCCGGAGCCAACGCCATCCACGGGGTGATCCTGATCGGCGCTATCCTCGTCGCCGGCGCGGCCGAGTCCACCGCCGTGCTCGCCCTGGCCTTGATCGCGGTGGTGCTCGCGGCGATCAACATGGTCGGCGGGGTCGTGGTCACCGACCGGATGCTGGTCATGTTCCGGCCCAAGCGGCTCGAGCAGCGACGCACCGAGGAGCTGGAGCGGTGACGCCGGTGTGGGCGCAGGTCGGCTACCTGGCCGCGGCGGTCTGCTTCATCATTGCCCTGAAGGGCCTGTCCTCCCCGCGTACGGCCCGGCGCGGCAACCTGATCGGCGCGGCCGGCGCCGTGCTGGCCACGGTGATCGTCTTCGCCACCACACCACTGGACAACGTGGTGCCCATCCTGGTCGCCCTGACCATCGGCACCGCCGTCGGCGCGGTCGGGGCGTACCGGGTCCAGATGACCCAGATGCCACAGCTGGTCGCCCTGTTCAACGGCGTCGGCGGCGGCGCGGCGGCCATCGTCGCCCTGATCGAGCTCGACCAGATCTTGCTCCGGCTGACCGCCAACGACCTTCCCGATGCCGCCCGGCCCGAGCCGTTCACGCTGGCCGTCACGGCGTTCACCCTCCTGGTCGGCGCGGCCAGCTTCACCGGCTCGGTCGTCACCTTCCTCAAGCTGCAGGAGCTGATGACCAGCCGGCCGGTCACCTTCCCGGGCTACCCGGTGGTCTACGGCCTGGCGCTGGTTGCTGCGATCGGGCTGGCCATCGTGCTGGTGCTCAACCCGGGGATGCTCCTCGGCGTGCTGCTGGTCCTGGTCGGAGCCGGCCTCGGCGTACTCCTGGTCCTCCCGGTCGGCGGCGCCGACGTGCCGATCGTGATCTCGCTGCTCAACGCCTTCACCGGGCTCACCGTGGCGGCCAGCGGCTACCTGCTCGAGAACACCCTGCTGCTGGTCGCCGGCACCCTGGTCGGCTCGGCGGGCACCCTGCTCACCCGGCTGATGGCCAACGCCATGGGCCGCTCGCTGTTCAGCACCCTGTTCGGCGCGCTCAAGGGCGGCTCCACCCTGGGCTCGACCCAGCTCAGCGACCGGCCGGTCAAGGCCTCCGGCGCGGAGGACGTGGCGATCCTGCTCGCGTACGCGGAGCGGGTGATCATCGTGCCGGGTTACGGGCTGGCTGTGGCCCAGGCCCAGCACGCGCTGAAGCAGCTGGTCGACGTGCTGACCCAGCGCGGGGCGAAGGTCGACTACGCGATCCATCCCGTGGCCGGCCGGATGCCCGGGCACATGAACGTCCTGCTGGCCGAGGCCCAGGTGCCCTACGAGCAGCTCAAGGAGATGGACGACATCAACCCGGAGTTCAAGCAGGCCGATGTGGTGCTGGTGGTCGGCGCAAACGACGTGGTCAACCCGGCCGCCGAGACCACGCCCGGGGCGCCGATCTACGGCATGCCGATCCTGCACGCCAACCAGGCCCGGCAGGTGGTCTTCATGAAGCGGTCGATGCGGCCCGGGTTCGCCGGGATCGAGAACGAGCTGCTGTACGAGCCCACCACCACCCTGCTGTTCGGCGACGCCAAGGACACGATGGGCAAGCTGCTGGCCGAGGTGAAGGCGCTGCGGGTTTAGGGACTGTCTTGGCGAACCTTGGTCCGATCGTCGCAGCCATCCGCCCTCGCAGGCTCGGGCTCCCGCCAGGCCCGTCCACGCTCCGATAGGACCGAGGTTCGCGAGACAGTCCCTAGGCCGAGATGTGGCTCATGCCGAGTGGGCGCGAAGCCAGTCGCGGTACCCGACTCCGCCGACGGTGGCGTCCGGGCCGGGTAGGTTGGACCCGGCGGCGAACGACCTGAGCGCCCCGCCCACCACGGGCAGCGTGACCAGCCGCGGCCGGCCCTTGCCCGCGGCCTGCCGGGCGAGCTCGACCACCTCGACGAACGTGGTCCGCTCCGGACCGGCCAGATCACTGGCCCGGCGGTAGCCCAGCGGCGCATCGGCAAGGGCGAGCGACACCAGCTGGTCCGCGACCCACAGGTTGTCGCAGGACTGGAACGCCATCCCTCTGGGCACCAACGCGATCGGGCCGCGGGCGCTGAACTGGCCGATGTTGCGCAGCAGGGTGTGGAACTGGGTGGCGCGGACGACCGTCACCGGCAGCCCGCTGCGCTCCAGCACCAGCTCGCAGGCGTACTTGGCCCGGTAGTAGGGGAACGGGTTGTGGTCGACACCGACGATCGACACGTAGACCAGGTGCGGCGGCTGCGGTCGCTCCTGCAGGATCCGGATGATCCGCCGGGTGCCGTCCAGGTCGACCTTGCGAAACCGGGCGGGATGAGTGGCGGCGTGCACCACCACGTCGGCGTCGGCCAGTGCCTCACGTACGCCCTCGCCGGTAGCCAGGTCGAAGCCGGTCCGCCGGCTCGCGGCCACGGTGCGGACCTGGCGCTGGCGGAGCCGGGACACCACTTCGCGGCCCAATCCGCCGCTGCCCCCGGTGACGACAATGTTCATGGACCAAGCCTGTCAGGTGAGCAGCCGTCGGCGTAGCCCCAGCCCGTCGATCCGGTCCAGCACTATGGGAAGCGGACGATCAGCTCATCCCAACCCGCGGAGGCAGCCCATGTACATCCCGGCGCACTTCGCCGCCTCTCCGGACGACGTTCACGACCTGCTCTCCAGCCATACCGCGGCCGACCTGATCACCCAGACCGAGGTGGGCCTGCTGGCCAGCACGCTGCCGCTGATCTTCGAGCCGGACGCGGGCGAGCACGGAGCGCTGCTCGGTCACCTCGCCCGTAACAACCCCCAGTGGTCCACCCCCGCCCGGGGCGAAGCACTGGTGATCCTGCGCGGCTCCGACGCGTATATCACCCCGTCCTGGTACGCCGCCAAGGCCCGGCACGGTCGGGTGGTTCCAACCTGGAACTACACCGTCGCTCACGTCTACGGACAGCTGGTGATCCATGACGACCGAGCGTGGCTCGACGCCCACGTCCGCCGCCTCACCGACCAGCACGAGGTGAGCGAGGCGCACCCTTGGTCGGTCGACGATGCTCCCGAGCCGTTCGTCCGCGGTCAGCTCCGGGCCATCGTCGGGCTGGAGCTGGCGATCACCCGCGTCGAGGCCAAGCTCAAGCTCAGCCAGAACCGCGCGGACGACGACGTCGAGGGAGTGGTCGCCGGTCTCCATCGCCGGGGTGACCACCGCAGCGCCGACGCCGTGCTCGGCGCCCGCCGGGACCGGAAGACCTAGTGCCAGTCGCGCAGGAACTCAACCACGACCGGGGTCAGCAGCTCGGGGTCCACGACGTGCTCCTGGCCGGACAGGACCTGGAGCGATCCGGCGGGCAGCAGGTCCGCCAGTCGCCGCCCTACCTCGTGCATGAAGGGCGGGCTCTCGCCGCCGACGAGGACCAGGGCCGGCTGGGTGACCTGGCGCGCCAGGTCGACCGGGACGACGCCACCGGTGGCCAGGTCGTCCATGACCGCGGAGTCGTACGCCAGGGTCGGCGCCAGCGCGACAAGCCCGGGCCACATCGGCGATGACCGGACCTGGTCGACCACTTCCTCGGGCGCACCGACGCTGCGGAAGAACTCCGCGATCGCCTCGGCGTGCTCGCCTCGGTCGAGCCGGTCGGCCAGGTGCCGGGCCCACCCACGGGCCTCCTCCTGGGCGCCCGGGTCGTCGGGCGAGTACGGCG
>DASQUF010000452.1:0-2969 GCA_035641435.1 Propionibacteriaceae bacterium
GATCACGGGTATACCCGGGAAACTGGCGCAGGAGGCGTCAGTCGGCCTCGGCGTCGACCTTGACCTCTTCCTCGGCCGCGGCGTCGCTGAGGACCGAGTCCTCGATCGGGGTTTTCCCCTTGGACAGCATCAGGCCGATGACGGTCAGGGCGGCGATCAGCAGCGGCCAACCCAGGACCACCTTGGCCACCCCGAGCCAGACCACCTGACCGGCCAGGAACAGCGGGAGCTGCAGGGCGAAACGGAGCACGTACGGGACGGCCAGCACGAGCGTCAGCTTGGACGTCATCCGCACCAGGCCGCGGTCCTGGGTCCAGCCGGTCGGGTCGCCGACGGCGGCGCCGATGACGAACCCGACCAGCGGTCGGCGGACGGCAACGGTGAACAGCGACAACAGGGCCAGCCCGCCGTTGTAGAGGATTCCCGGCAGGAACACGTCCTCGGCTCGGCCGGTGCGGGTAGCCACGAAGGCAGCGATCGCCGTGGGCACGACCGCGGTCACGACGTAGCGGACGGACTGGCGTTGGACCAGCCGGACGACTGCCAGGACCAACGCCGTGCCCAACGCGGCGCCGAGAGCGGGATAGAGCTGGCGGCCGATCACCCAGGCCACAGTGAACGCCACGAAGGGCAGGGCGGCCTCGAGCATCCCGCGCAGCCCACCGAGCGACTCCGACAGCTGGTGCCGGACGAACTCCTCGACGTAGCGGAACTCACCGACCGGCCGGACGCCGTCAGCCGCGGCGGAGGAGCCGCTCACGAGGCGGAGGGCATCAGCTCGTAGCGCGGGTTGTAGAGCAGCCGGCGTCCGTCGTGGCAGCTGATGCGACCCCAGACCTTGATCGCTCGGCCGGGGTCGATCCCGGGGATCTGGCGGCGGCCGAGCCAGAGCAGCGTCACCGCGCCCGACCCGTCACGGAGCTCGACCTCGAGGGCGGGATGCCCGCCGCGGGGGTTGATCGTGACGGTCGAGACGGTGCCGGTCAGCTGGACCAGCTGGCGGTCCTCACAGGTCCGGATAGGCACCGCACCCTCTTCGCGGACGGTGCGCTGCAGGTCCTCCGACTCCAGCTCGGCGTTGGAGGAGGTGAACCGGCGCAAGGCCCGCTGCAGGACGTTCTCTTTGGTCGTCATGTGCTTCTCACCTCGCTCTTCCAGCATCTCACGGGGAGCAACTATCCTCCGCCGATCCTCAGGCGTTCTCGTCGCCGGCCCCGACGGCACTCGGCATCCGCAGCGGCAGCAGGTCGCCCGGGGCCATCGCCTCGTCGCCCCGGCGGACGACGACCTGGCGGAAGGCGGACAGTACGTCGGTGACCACCGGGGACTCCAGGTCCTCCTCCACGGCCGCCTGGCCGTAGACGATGCCGCGAAGCAGCCAGCGCGGGCCCTCGGCCACCCACATCCGGGAGGGCTGGTAACCCTGGTCGCCGTCCGGCGTGGTGACCGGGATGAACCGGTGCAGCTCGACCCCGAACGGCCCTTCCCGGAGCGATGCCGAGCCGCCCTGGGCGGTGGCCGCCGCCGAGATCTCCTCGCGCAGCTCGGCCCACAGACCGCCGCTGCGCGGGGCTGCGTACGCCCCCAGCTCGAGGGCGGACGAGTACGTCTGGTTCCGGCTGGCCCCACCGGACCTGGACTCCACCGCAGTCTCGAGAATGAGCATCGCCGAGACGATCTCCTGGGTCTCCTCCGCGACCTGGAGCCGCAGCTCGGACCCGGGGACCCCGGTGACGATCAGGCTGCCGAGGTCGATCTTCGGCGCCTGGTCGGTGCCCTCCAGGTCGTCCACCTCGGAGATGTCCCAGGGACCCTCGGTCCGCCAGTCGAGCACGTCCAGCGCCGTCCAGTTGGGTTCGGCGTCGGCGGCCCCCGCGTCGGTCTCGTCGTCCGTGTCCGCGTCCTCGTCGGCCGTGGACTCGACGGCGTCCTCGGGCTCGGTCTCCTCGGCTTCGCTCTTGCGCTTACGACGAAAGATCACGCGGTTCCACCCGGGATGGTCATCGATGCTCCTGACTGCTGCGACGAAGTGCTCAGTATCCCGCCCGTCGAGCCGTGCCCGCCACTGCCGCGGACCGACGCCGGCAGCTCGGTCACGGGGACGAAGCGGGCTGTACTCACCGGCTGGATCACCAGCTGGGCGATCCGGTCTCCACGGGTGAAGTCGACCGTCTGCTCGTGATCGGTGTTGAGCAGGCAGACCTGGATCTCACCCCGGTAGCCGGCGTCGACGGTACCGGGAGCGTTCACCAGCGTGACGCCGTGGCGAGCGGCCAGGCCGGAGCGGGGATGGACGAACGCCGCGTACCCGTCGGGCAGCGCGACAGCCACGCCGGTGCCCACCAGCCGCCGCTGACCGGGGCCGAGCCGGAAGTCCACGGTGCACCGCAGGTCGGCGCCAGCGTCGCCGGCATGCGCGTACGCCGGGGGCTCGAGCCCGGCGTCCAGCTGCAGCAGCAGCACCTCGACCGCGGGCGCGGCAGGGCCATGGCTCACCGGGACAGCCTAGTGCCCCGGAAGGGAAGTTCCTTGGCGGCTGGCGTCGTCCAGGTGCGTGCATCGCAAGGCCGACGAGGGAGGGCTGCCGAGTCGCAACGCGACCGAGGAGAACGCCGCGTGGTGCGTGCCTGGGCGGGGTCCAAGCGTAAAGAGATTTCCCTTCCGGGGCACTAGGGCCCGTCCGTCAGGGCGGGGGCATCAGACCGAGGGGTGGTGCCCGAGGCCGCGTGGAGAGCAGCGGCCAGCGCGCTGGGCCGTCGCGAGGAAACCAGCCAGTAGGGCACCGGGTCGGCCGGGTCGTCGAGAGTGATCTCGACGGCAGTGCTCACGTACGGCCGAAGGACCAGATGGGCCCGGGCGTCGGCCTCCACCCCGGCCCGCCGCCGGGTCTTCTCGGCGTCGAGGGCCTGGGCGCCGGCGATGTAGCGGTGCTCAATCAAGGCGCGGCCGACCCGGATCACGCGGGCGTC
>DASQUF010000453.1:0-2475 GCA_035641435.1 Propionibacteriaceae bacterium
GCTGGCGGGCCGCCGCACGTACGGAGCGGCGGTCGACGCCCTGCCGGTACTCGCGGCATGCCCCTCACCGTGGCCGAGCTCGCGCGGCACAACGACCGGGAGCACGGGTGGTGGGTCGCGGTGGGCTACACGGTCTACGACGTCACCGAGTTCCTCCGCCGGCACCCTGGTGGCGCAGCGGTGCTCCAGGCGTACGCAGGTCTGGACGCCACTGCCGCCTTCTCCCGAGCGCACCGGCCCCCAGGCGGTGCCTACCGGCTGCAGCGCCGGTACGCCGTCGGGCGTCTGCACCGACCACCGGATGAGGACCCGGGCAGCGCCTACGGGTCGACGGCCGCCGCGCTTCGCCACGTTGTGGAGCTGCAGAACACGTTCCGGCTGGACCGTTTCTTCCTCCGCGACACCCTCCCGGTGGACCCGTCCGGGGCGCCGGCGACCGCGTTCCAGGTCGACCGGGCCGAGGACCTGCACACGCGGTCCGTCGATTCCTACCTCCCCGCCCTTAGGTCAGGCCTGTGGGACCTGGGTACTGTCACGGGACGCCGGCGATATCCGCTGCGGTTTCGCGGCCCGAGCGGCCGACAAGCAGACCGCGACCGGGATGATCACGGCGCTGGGCAGGACAAAAAGCGTCGTCGCCGACCACCATCGTCATGACGCGCTGAGCCCGAAGCGTTCCACGAAGGGCAACGGCTCAGTCAGCTTGGGGAGGTCTCCTCGCCGTGCTCGATCCACGCGTCCGCCTCTGGGTATACCAAGGACTCGTGCCCGTCGTCGTGGCGCACGAGGTACGGCGGACCGCCGTCCTTGCCGCGCGTCTCGACAACGACAGCCGCGTGCTCCTGCCTCCCGACCACCTTGCTCTGGAAGTGGAGCCGGTCACCAACCGCTGCTCGCATCCGCTCCTCCATTCTCTGCTTCCACTACCGAGTGTGGTCGACATGGCGGCTGGCCGGAAGACCCAGGACGGCATATCCCGTCAGGGCATGGAGGAGATGCGGCGGAGGGCCGTACTTCGGCACCCTGGCACGATCGAGAGCGATGAACCACGCCACGGCTGAGCGAGCCGAGAACGGCGCCGTCACGCTGTTCTTGTGCGGCGACGTGATGCTTGGCCGAGGTGTCGACCAGATCCTGCCGCATCCCGGCGACCCAGCGTTGCGCGAGCGCTCAGTGCGCGACGCTCAGACCTACGTCTCACTGGCAGCTGAGGTGAACGGGACCATTCCCCAACCGGTGGACTGGTCGTGGCCGTGGGGAGACACACTTGAGCTGCTCGCCCAGATCGACTGCGACGCCCGGATCATCAATCTTGAGACCAGCATCACGACCAGCTCGGACTTCGCTCCTGGCAAGGGCGTTCACTACCGGATGCATCCAGCCAACGTTCCCGCAGTCCAGGCAGCCCAGCCCGACGTCTGCGTATTGGCCAACAACCACGTGCTCGACTTCGGCCGCCGTGGCCTGCTGGAGACCTTGGATGTCCTGGCGGCCGCGGGGCTCCGCACGGCCGGGGCGGGACGGTCCCTGGGCGAGGCGGCGGCGCCCGCAGTCGTGCCGACTCGGCGAAGCGACGGCCGGGTGGTCGTCTTCGCCTTCGGTACGCCATCGAGCGGCGTCCCGCAGGACTGGGCCGCCGCCAAGAACCGAGCTGGTATCAACCTGATCGCGCCCCTTACCGATGCGGCGGCGGATGAGCTCTGCCGCCGCGCCGGCGAGGTACGGCAACCCAGTGACATCGTCGTCGTGTCGGTGCACTGGGGAAGCAACTGGGGCTATCAGGTGGAAGCCGATCAGGTCCGCTTCGCGCGCCGCCTGATTGACGGCGGGATCGATGTCGTACACGGGCATTCTTCGCATCACCCGCGGCCGATCGAGGTCTACTCCGGCAAGTTGATCTTGTACGGCTGTGGTGACCTGGTCGACGACTACGAGGGGATCACCGGCCATGAACAGTACCGCGATGATCTGCGGCTGCTCTACCTCCCGCGCCTGGACCCGACGTCGGGGCGGCTGAAGCAACTGCGCCTGGCACCGTTCCAGGCCCGGCAGCTACGACTCCACCACGCGTCCGACCGCGATGCCGAGTGGCTGCGTGCCGAGCTGGACGACGTCAGCCGCCGCTTCGGATCACGCATCGACCGGGGTGCGGAGGGATTTCTCATCCTTACCCCGGGCCGTTGACGTTTCGAGCGGTCTCAGCTGCGGGGCCGGAGGCGTAGCTCCTGCATGCCGCCATCAACAGCCAGCCCGATCCCGGTGGTGGAGCCGGAGCGCGGGTAGGCCACTGCGTCGGCGATCTCCTCGGCGGTGACCAGCCGGCCGTGCGGCTGCCGGGCGTTCAGCGCGGCCAGCTCGGCCTCCGGGTCGTCGGTCTTGGCCAGCAGCCGGTCGATCCACGGCGTCTGCGCCGTACCCGGATGCACACAGTTGACCCGGATGCCCTCCCGGATGTGGTCCGCGGCCATCGCCCGG
>DASQUF010000454.1:0-8487 GCA_035641435.1 Propionibacteriaceae bacterium
GGTCGAGTGCAGCGCCTCCCAGGGCATCTTTGAGTCGCTGGAGACGACCGGTTCCGGAGCGCCTGTCATCTTGAACCCGTCCTTGGTCTGGGTCTTCATCTCGTTCTCGATCCAGCCGCCGGAGGGGTAGAGGATGAAGTCCTCGGCCTCGCTCCACTGTGCCTGGGCGGCGGTGAACTGCGTCCCCGCCCCGCCCGGCTTCACGTAGCCGGCGTCGATGATCTTCTTCAATCCGGTGAACACGTCCTGAACGGGGGGCAGGGACCAGCAGCCGGGCTTGAGATTGTCCAGGGCCAGCCGGACCTCGTCCCCACCCTGCTTGATCGCCGAGGCGACCGTCATGGTCCGGTAGTAGGTCGCGGCCTCCTTGCCCCAGCCGAGCAGGTACTTGCCTTTGGCCTTAGCCTTGGCGCCCAGGTCGAGCATCTCCTCATACGTCTTGGGTACGGTCCAGCCCTCCTTCTCGAACAGGGAGGCGGAGTACCAGAGCGCGTACACCGTGAGCGCGTAGTTCAGGTTGACGAACTTGCCGTCGAACGTGCCCGGCTCGGTCACGCCCGCGTACAGGGTGTCCTTGATCACCACGCCCTCGTAGTTCTGGGCCTCGAGGACGTCGGTGAGGTCCTCGAGCTGGTCGCGGATCGTGTTGATGCCGATCAGGTTGGCCCCGCTGTTGTCGATCACGTCCGGCGGGTTGCCGGCGACGAAGCGTGGCTGCAGGGTCTGGGCGATGTTGGTCGCCGGAGTGACCTTCACCGTGGACCCGGACTGCAGCGCCTCGACCTGTTTGCCCGCGAACTCGGCGTAGTCGACGCCGTAGCCGCCCTTGAAGATGACGGCGTCCACCGTCGAGTTGGCCGCCATGCCGAACGGGTTGGTGTTGCTGACCGGGCCGGGCGCGGACGAGGTCGCTCCGGGCGGGGTCGTCCCCGTGCCCGAGGTGGCGCACGCGGTCAGCGACCCGGTCGTGGCCAGGGCCGCAAGCCCCAGGGTGCCGCGGAGGAAGTCGCGCCGCTGCAGCGGCCGGTCGGTGATGCTCATGAGATGTGCCTCCAGGTTTGACTTATCAGTGGGATGTGTGGTTGTCGAGTGGGTGCCGTTGAGTGGCCGGCTAGGTGCCGCGTCTGATCCGGCCCTCGTACCGTCGTTCGAGCCCTGAGTTGTGCTCGTCGCCGCCGGGGATGTTGGCGGACAGATAGAGCGGCGGAACCGCTCCGGTGGCGGCGATCCGCTCGGCGATGCCGATGGTGAGCAGCTGGGCGATGAAGGCGCTCGTGATCGAGGACACCGAGCCGACCGGTACACCGCCGGTCAGGGCGGCGTCGTGAGCCTGTCGAAGGGCCAGCGTCGCGTCGCCGTACGGCGCCAGATTGTCGATCACCACGTCGGCCACGTCGCACAGTCGCTGCCCGCTCGGGTGCTTGGGCTCGACGGCCCTGGTGTGCTGCAGCGACGTCACGGCGATGACCGGGTGCCCGTGCTGCTTGGCGAGCAGCGCCATGCCGACGATCGAGCCGTTGACCCCGGAGTTGGACGCGATGACGAAGACGTCGCCGGGGTTGATCGTCGAGACGGACCAGAGGTCCTCGGCCACGTTGGGGTTGCGTTCCATGGTCGACCCGCCCAGCGTGTCCACCTCGTAGCCGCCGCGGAGCACGAGGTCCCGGAGCGCGATCTTGGTCGTGGGGATCAGCCCGCCCGCCCGGCCGGCGATCTCCATGGCGAAGGCCTCGGAGTGCCCGGTGCCGAACGCCTGGATCACCGCGCCGGCCTCGATCGCCTCGGTGAGCAGCGTGATCGCCTCGTCGAGGCCGCCGTCCGCGGCCAGGGTGGCGATCCGGTCCAACCGCGTACGCACCTCGGTGGCGAAGGTCGCGGCCAGGCCGGTGCCGGAACCGACCGCGGTCATGACGTCCGTCCTACGGCGGATACCGGGCTACGGCGGGGCCGGCGGTGCGAGGCGACCGCCCGGGCCGAGGCGGCGAGCTTGGCGCTGGAGCGGTCGAAGTTCTGCTGGGCGACCAGCAGGTAGAGCAGGTCGAGGACCAGGAGCTGCCCGTGCTTGGCCGAGAGGTCGTCGGGCTGCAGGAACTGTTCGTGCACCGACGTCACGATGGTCCTGTCGGCGAGCTCGGCCAGCGGGGAGGCGGGATTGTTGGTGATGGCCACGGTCAGCGCTCCCGCGCGGCCGGCCTCGGTCAGCATCTGGATGATCTCCTCGGTGCGTCCGGTGGTGGAGATGCCGATCGCCACCGTGTCGGCGTCCTGGATCGCCGCGCTGGTCAGCCCGATGTGCACCTCCGACCACGCGTACGCCCGGATGCCGATCCGGTAGAGCCGGCCCTGCAGCTCCTCGGCCAGCACGGCGCTGCCGGCCACACCGTAGATGTCCACCTGGGCGCTGACGGCGATCCGCCGGGACACCTCGGTCATCACGGCGAGGTCGATCGCGGAGGTCGCCTCCCGCAGCGTCCGGGTGTGGCCGCCGATCAGCATCCGGAGCAGGGCCTCCGGCGAGTCCTCCGGCCCGAACCCGCGACCGATCTCGGTCGCCCAGGAGTTCAGGGTTGCGCTCCGCCCGACGTCGGTGGCGCTGCTGACTCGCAGGTCGACGTATCCGGAGTAACCGAGCATCCGACAGAACCGCGTCACCGTGGCCGGGGAGGTGCCCGCCTGCGCGGCCAGCTCGCCGATGGATAGGGTCAGCGGGGCCTGCGGGTTGCGCAGCAGGTAGTCCGCGACCCGAGCCAGCGCCAGCGGCATGTCGGGCAGCAAAGCCCGGATCCGGTCCCCGACGGCGGGCGCATGTTCACGAGTAACCGCAGCCCTGGCCTCCGTGAGAATGAGTATCGCCCCGTCCTGGTCTGACTGAAAATCTCTCTTACGGTACTGTATGGCCCCGCCGCCAGCAACCACCTGATCGAAGCGAGATCGAATGTTTATCGCCGTCGATGCCGGCGGGACCAGCACCCGGGCCGTGGCGGTCGATCGGGCTGGTCACGTCCATGGTTACGGTCGGGCCGCCGGCGGGAATCCCACCTCGGCCGGCATCCCCGCGGCAGTGACGGCGATCGGGGCCGCGGCCGAGCAGACGGTGGCTGGCCTGCCGCCCGGCGACGTTGAGGCCGTAGGCATCGCCATGGCCGGAGAGAAGACGGATGCGTTCTCCACCCAGCTCTCCGAGTGCCTCGGCCGACTCGGCCTGGGCCGCGTGGTGCTGCAGCCCGACCTGCTGGCCATGTTCCACTCCGGTACGCACCGGCTCGATGGCTACGGCCTGATCTCCGGCACGGGCAGCATCGCCGCGCAGATCCGCGACGGGAGGCTGCACCGGGTGGTGGGCGGCCGGGGTTGGCTACTCGGCGACGCCGGCAGCGGCTTCTGGATCGGGCATCGGGTGGCGCGGGCGGTGGTGTCCGCACTGGACGGGCAGGGGCCGCCCACCACGCTGACGTCGCTGGTGCTGACGGCTCTGGGAATCGACGACGCGGGCTCGGGAGCGGTGTTGCCCCAGGTGGTGTCCGCCCTGTACGCGCGGCGCCCGGTCCAGCTGTCGGAGTTTGCCCCGCTGGCGTTCGCCGCTCTGGAGGATCCGGTTGCCCGGGCGATCCTCGACGATGCGGCCGCAGCATTGGCCCACCTGCTGGCGACCGTCCACGAGCCATGGTTGACCGGGCCGGTCGTCGTCGGGGGCAGCGTGATGATCCGCGGCTTCCTGGCTGGTCCCCATGACCTCCGCGACCGGCTCGGGCTGCCCGACGACGTGGTGCCGGTGGATGACGGGGTGGTCGGCTCGGCCGTCTTGGCGCTGCGGGAGGCCGGGGTCGTGGTGGATGAGGACGTTTTTGAGCGAGTACGCGGGGGCGTGGCGCGGGTTACCGGGCCTTCAGCCTGAATTCGCTACTCCAGTCGCCCGGGATCCCCGCGACACGCCGCACAGCGGTGAAACGCGCGTAGCAGATTCAGGCGTCAGAAGCGCTGCCAGTCCGGCTTGTTCGCGTAGGTGTGCTTGTAGTAGTCGACCAGCTGCAGATCGGCCGCGGCGGTCTCGTCGATGACCACCGTCGCCTCCGGGTGGAACTGCAGGATCGAGCCGGGGCAGATGCTGGTCACCGGGCCTTCGACGGCGGCGGCGATCGCCGCCGCCTTGGCCTCGCCCTGGGCGACCAGCAGCAGCTCGTGGGCGTCCATGATCGTGCCCAGACCCTGGGTCAGGCAGTGGGTCGGCACTTCGTCCGGGTCAGCGAAGAACCGGGCGTTGTCGGCCCGGGTCTGCGGGGCGAGGGTTTTGATCCGGGTGCGCGAGGCGAACGACGACGTGGGCTCGTTGAAGCCGATGTGGCCGTTGGCCCCGATTCCGAGGATCTGGATGTCCACGCCGCCGAGGCCGCGGATCGCCGCCTCGTACGCCGCGCAGGCCGCGGGGATGTCGGTCGCCCGGCCGTCGGGCACGAAGACGTTCCCCGGGTCCAGGCCCAGCGGCTCGGTCACCTGCCGGGTGATCACCGAGCGGTAGGACTCGGGGTGTTCGGCCGGGATGCCGACGTACTCGTCCAGGGCCACCCCGCGTACGCGGCGGGCGTCCAGGGTTCCGGATCGGACCTGCGCGGCGAGCTCGGCGTAGATCGCCATCGGCGACGACCCGGTCGCCAGCCCGACCACGGCCTCGGGTCGGCGGGTGACGACCTGGGCGATCTTGCGGGCCGCCAGCCGGCCGACCTCGGCGGGCGTGGGCAAGATGATGATCTCCATCGCGGGCATCAACCTAGCCGGAGGAAGCTCAGCAGCGCACGGCCGATCAGCGCCGACGCCCCGAACGTGGCCACATCGGCGTAGCGGCGGTCCGGCGATGGCCACCCCATGTCGACCACCAGCACTCCCGCGTGCTCGGCCCGAAGCCGGTCGACGGCGGCCCGGGCGAAGGCGTGGCGATGAATGTCCTGGCCGACGACCAAGATCGGCCCATCCGGGATGGGGCCGGGTGGCAGCGGACGGGCCTCCGACACCACGATCTCCGACTCGGTGCCTGGCGGTCCCCAGGGGGTGGGCCCGGCGGCCGAGTTCGGGCGGGCCTGGAGGCGGACCACCCTCACGGAGCGCTCGACCTTGCCGTCCCGCCAGGCCACGGCCGCTGGCTGGACGTCGAACGACCGGGTCAGCTGGTCGGGTCCGCCGGGCCAGGCGTCGTCGGGTTCGGGCACCACCGGCGGGTCGGCGGCGAGGTCGTCGGCCAACGCCCGCACTCGACCGGCCGCCTCCTCGACCCGTCCGGGGCCGAGCGCGGCGGCATTCACCGCGGACTCGATTGCGGACAGGTCGGCGTCGGTGTTGTTCGTGCCCAGGCAGAGCAGGTCGCACCCCGCGGCCAGGGCGCGGACGGCGGTCTCGCCCAGCCCGCCAGCGGTGTGGGCCCCGGCCATGTCCAGGGCGTCGGTGACGATCACGCCGGCGAAGCCCAGCTCGCTGCGCAACAGCCCGCCAAGGATGGCCCCGCTCATCGTGGCCGGGTAGTCCGCGTCGAGCTGGGGGAGCAGGATGTGCGAGGTCATGACGACCCGTACGCCGGCCTCGATTGCCGCCGCGAACGGGAGAAGCTCGCGCTCGCCCAGATCCGCGAGCGAGCGGTCGATGACCGGCAGGGCCAGATGGGAGTCCAGGGCCGTATCGCCGTGCCCGGGAAAGTGCTTGGCCGTAGCGGCCACGCCGGTGGACTGCAGCCCGGTGATCCAGGCGGCGCCGTGCGCGGACACGCGATCGGCCGTGTCGCCGAAGCTGCGTACGCCGATCACCGGGTTGTCAGGGTTGGAGTTGATGTCGACGCTGGGCGCGAAGTTGAGGTTCACGCCGGTCCGGCGAAGGTGGGCACCGATCTGGCGGGCGGCGTACGCGGTCGTGTCGAGGTCGTCGATCCGGCCGAGCACCGCGTTGCCGGGCGACGGCGAGCCCTCGCGGGCGAAGAGGCGGGTGACGTCGCCGCCCTCCTCGTCGATAGCGATGATCGCGCGCGGGTTGGCGGCGTAGATGGCGTCGGTGAGGGTGCGGAGCTGGTCTCGGGACTCGATGTTGGGCGCGAAGAGGCACACCCCGCCCAGGCCGGTGCCGAGCCGCGCCTCCAGCCAGTCAGGCAGAGTGGCTCCGGCGAAGCCCGGAAGCAGGGTCGGCAGTGCGTCAGTGGTCACGTGGAATCCGTCCCGTGACGGTCGACCAGCCCAGCCCCGAGACCAGCTGGTCGCGGATGGCGCGGCGCAGCGCGGTGTCGGCCGGCAACGACTCGAACTCGGTCGGGTCGGGGCGGTTGAAGACGAAGAACAGGACGTCGGCCTCGCCGGACTGTCGCTGCCCGGTCAGCTGCCAGCGGCGCTGGAAGGCGGCCAGGTTCGACGAGGGGAGCGCCGCAGTCAGGGCGGGATCGAGGAGCCAGCTCGCACAGACGAACGCCCGGACCGGGTACTCCGGGAAGTAGGTGGCGAAGAAGTCGCTGGCCGCCGCGAAGGCGTGGTCAACGCTCTCCGGAGTCAGCGGGCCGGTGCGGGGGATGTGGGTGGAGAGCACCCATCCGTCGTCCTCGGGCTGCAGGTTGAACTGCAGCCGGCCGAGCCAGTAGAGGGCGCCGGACCAGGCGATGGTCAGCCAGTCGTGGGTGTGCAGACCGAAGGTGCCGAACGCCAGCCGGTGCACCCAGGCCTGCTGACCCAGATCGGACAGCGCGGCCGCGGAGACCTCAGCGGGGATGCCCCGCCGAGCATGCCAGTCGGCGACCTCGGGCGCGGTGACCAGCAGGGCGAGCAGGGGCAGCACTCCCTCGGCGTCGAGAGGTAGGCCCCACCAGACGGCCGGATGGCCCCCGGCGGTGAAGTCGCCGAGCCGGGTCACGATCCGGTCGGCGACGGTGGCGAGGGTCTCGAGATCCTCGGGGCGGTCGAGGGCGGCAGCGGCGGCCCGGTGGAGGTCGGCGGCATCGTCGGGCCGAAGGCCCAGCCCGCCCAGCCGATCGGGCAGGTCGCGGTCGGCCAGCCGCTGGCGGACCTCGAGCGTCGACGTGATCATCCGGCGGCCGGCCGAGACAGCCACCGGCCGGCCTTCATTGCCCGCTGCAGGACGCCCTGGTGATCGACAACGCACAGGTCAGCCCGGCATCCAGGCTCGATCCGGCCGACCTCGGCGAGGCCGAAGCGCCGGGCCGGGTTGGTCGACGCGAGAGCGGCGACGGTCGGGATGTCCCCGGTGATCGCGGTCATCACCCGGAAGGCGCCGGCCATGGTGAGGGTGGAGCCGGCAATCGGGCCGGGGTTGGCGTCATCGCTCACCAGGCGGGCCTGGCCCTGGCGTACGCGGACCTCCCGGCCGCCGAGCCGGAACTCACCGTCGGGCATGCCCGACGCGGCCATGGCGTCGGTGACCAGCATGACCCGGTCCGGGCCCGCGGCGGCGAGGGCCAGACGCAGCACGTCGGGATGGAGGTGGAACCCGTCGGCGATCATCTCGACGCTGACCCGCTCGTCGATGAGCAGGCGGGGAATCGGGCCCGGCTGGCGATGGTGAATGCCGCGCATCGCATTGAACAGGTGGGTCACCACGCTGGCGCCGGCGTCGACGGCCGCCGCGGCGGTGTCCTGGTCGGCATCGGTATGACCGAAGGCGACTCGTACACCGGCATCGAGGAGCTGGGCGATCGCGACGCCGGCTCCGGGAAGCTCCGGGGCGAGAGTGATCACCGTCAACGCCCCTCGGCCCGCTGCGATCAGCTGCTCGACGGTGACCGGATCCGGCGCCCGCAGCAGGGCCGGATCGTGCGCCCCCGGCTGCGCGGGGGAGAGGAACGGCCCCTCGAGGTGGATGCCGGCGAAGTGCCCGTCATCGACCAGGTCGGCCAGGGTCTCGAGCTGGCGGCAGAGCACGTCGACCGGGGCCGTGACCAGACTGGCCAGGCTGGTGGTGGTCCCGTGGGCTGCGTGGAATGCCCGGGCGCCGATGGCCTCCTGAGGGTTCTCGGTCGCGTAGTCGAACCCACCCCCACCGTGGACGTGGGTGTCGACGAAGCCGGGAACCACCCATCCGGCGACGTGCTCCGGCTCCGGACCGGCGGACGGTTCGTACGGTGTACACGAGGTCAGGCGGTTCCCGCTGAGCGTGAGCAGCGCGTCGTGGATCGGTCCGGCGGGCGTGACCACGTGGTCGGCCCGGAGCCGGGCATCGCTGCTCACAAGGGCCACCGTACGGGTTGGCGTACGCGGCCCAAGTCGGGCGGTTGCGCATCTGGGACCAACCAAGTTGAGGCCTAGCGCGCCCTCGACTAGCCTTGCCCCTTGTGCCGATGCGGCACATGCGCGTTGTGCGGGCCTATAGCTCAGTCGGTTAGAGCGCTGCCCTGATAAGGCAGAGGTCAGTGGTTCAAGTCCACTTAGGCCCACCTCTCCGAACTCCATTCCCACCAGCGCGGATGCCTCTGACAGGCATGTCGACATTTATGCGCGGACTCTTCGAGGG